>CAIWHY010000127.1 GCA_903912585.1 uncultured Thermoleophilia bacterium
CCTGCGGCCTGAGGTCGCGGGCGTCAGCAACGTCGAGCTCGACCATCACGCCAACTACGGCTGCCTCGATGACGTCCACGACGTGTTCCGCCGCTTCGTCGCGCTGCTGCCCGCCGACGGCCTCCTGGTCGTCGTCGCCGGCACCGGCGGGGAGGAGCTCGCCGGGTACACGGCGGCCAGGACCGTGCGCGTCGGGATCGACGCCGGCGACCTGCAGGCGGCCGTCACCCGCGTCGACGACCGCGGCAGCGAGTTCTCCGTGGCCGCGGACGGCGTCGAGCTCGCCCGGGTGGAGCTTCGCGTGCCGGGCGAGCACAACGTCCTCAACGCGCTCACGGCGCTCGCCGTCCTGCGGCATACCGGCGTCTCGCCGGCCGACGCGGCGCCGCACCTGGCTACGTTCAGCGGCGCCGCGCGCCGCTTCCAGGAGATCGGCCGCCACGACGGCGTCCTCATGGTCGACGACTACGCTCACCATCCCACGGAGATCACGGCGACGCTCACGGCCGCGAAGCAGGGCGACCACGGCCGCGTCATCGCCGTCTTCCAGCCGCACCTGTTCTCGCGCACCCGCTACCTCCAGCGCGAGTTCGGGCAGGCGCTCACCCTGGCCGACGAAGCCATCGTCACCGACATCTTCCCAGCGCGCGAAGAGCCGGAGCCCGGCGTCACCGGCAAGCTCATCGTGGACGCCTACCTCACCGAAAGGCCGGGCGGGCCGGTGTCGTACCTTCCGCGCATCTCTGACGTGGTGGACAACCTCGCGACGCGTGTGCGTCCCGGCGACCTCGTCCTCACGCTGGGCGCGGGCGATGTCTTCCGCGCCGGCGAGCTCCTGCTGGCGAGGCTCGCCGGTCAAGGGGAAGACCTTGCCGGCGCCGAATAGTCACTCATAGCTGTTCTCACGCGAGAGGGTCGGCGCCATGGCCAAAGGAGGCGGATCGAACCGCCCGCGATTTCGTCTGCTCCCGACGGTCCTGCTCACCGCGGCGATCCTCGCGGTGCCGACCGTCGTCTACGCGTGGGGCCGCAACTCCGTATCGTTCTCCGTCCGCACCGTCACCGTGAACGGTGACCATCTGCTGCGTGGCAAGCGCGCGCTGCGGCTCCTGCAGCAGGACTACCTGGGTCACAACCTCTTCACGGTCACCAGCGGGGACGTGACCAAGACGCTGTCGGCCATCCCGTTCGTGCGCGCCGCGAGCGTGAACCGCGACTTCCCGCAGACGCTGCGCGTCACGGTGATGGAGTACCGCCCCGCCGCCTACGTCCTGTCGGGCGGCGCCTGGTTCCTGGTCGCCGAGGACGGCCACGTGATCGCGCCGCTGAAGAAGGCGGCCGCCGGCGCGGAGCCCGCGGCGAAGGTCGCGTCTCCATCGGCATCGCCGACCCCGGCGGCGTCGGCGAGCGCCTCGCCGTCGGCGACGTCGGCGGGCGCTTCAGAAGCGCCGACGGACGGCGCTTCGCCGTTGCCGACGGACGGCGCCTCGCCGGCGACTCCGCTGGCGCCGTCGTCCGGCGGCGCCGACGGGCTCCCGGCGCCCACAGGTAAGGCGGCCGCCCTGCGGACGCGCCTGGAAGCCGGTCCGCCGGACCCCGCATTTACGCTTCCGCGCCTGTCCACGGCCGCCGCCCTGCGCCAGGGCGGCACGGTGGAGGACCCGCGCGTCGCGGCGGCGCTGCCGGTCATCGCCGGCCTGCCGCCGGACCTGCGCGCCCGGCTGCTCGTGGTCGAGGTGAGCCCGGTGCGACAGCTGACTCTTCTCTTCCTCCACGGACCCACGGTGACGTGGGGGGACACCAAGCGCTCGCAGGCAAAGACGCTGGCTCTCCAGGCGGTGCTGGCGCGCTACGCACAGACGCACAAGACGTGCGTCTTCGTCGACGTGTCGCTCCCCGATCTGGTGCTGGCGCGGCCGGTCCTCAAGTGACGGTCGAGGGCATTCCTCAAGTGGTGGTCGAGGCCTTCACCCGGGAGGTCTGGGGACGGATGTCGATTGACACCCCAGAGGGCCGTCAGTATGTTAACTCGCAGGGCGGCGGCGGGGCATGTCCGGCCTCTCCCGCGCTCGTTAGAGTTCCTGCAAAACAGCGGTATTTCCGGCTCAGATCTCCAGGTCGACGGCAAGTCTCAGGTGGTACCTGAGGGTCTGCCGAAGACTTCGACGGCGAGTCTCGACCACGACAGGAGGGTCAGCACCATGATGGACGCTTCAGCGAACTATCTCGCCGTCATCAAGGTCGTCGGCGTGGGCGGCGGCGGCACCAACGCCGTCAACAGGATGGTCGACGCCGGGCTTCGCGGCGTGGAGTTCATCGCCGTCAACACCGATGCGCAGGCGCTGCAGATGTGCGACGCCGACGTCAAGATCCACATCGGCAGCAAGATCACCCGGGGCCTCGGCGCCGGGGCCAATCCCGCCATCGGTCACCAGGCCGCCATCGAGAGCAAGGACGAGCTGCGCGACGCCCTCAAGGGCGCCGACATGGTGTTCGTCACCGCCGGCAAGGGGGGCGGCACCGGCACCGGTGCGGCACCCGTGATCGCCGAGCTGGCCAAAGAGCTGTCCGCTCTCACGGTCGGCGTGGTGACGCGCCCGTTCGCCTTCGAGGGCAAGCGGCGCGCGCGCCAGGCCTCTGACGGCATCCAGCTGCTGCGGGAGAAGGTCGACACGCTGATCGTGATCCCCAACGACCGTCTGCTCCAGGTCGTCGAACGGCGCACGTCGGTCATCGACGCCTTCAAGGTCGCCGACGACGTGCTGCGCCAGGGCGTGCAGGGCATAACGGACCTCATCACGGTGCCCGGCCTGATCAACCTCGACTTCGCCGACGTGCGCACGATCATGAAGGACGCCGGCTCGGCCCTCATGGGCATCGGCGTCGCCGGCGGCGAGAACCGCGCCGTCGAGGCGGCGCGCGCCGCGGTCAGCTCGCCGCTCCTCGAGGCCAGCGTCGAGGGCGCGCGCGGCATCCTCCTCAACATCACCGGCGGCAGCGATCTCGGCCTCTTCGAGATCAACGAGGCCGCGGAGATCATCTCGAGCGCGGCCGACAACGACTGCAACATCATCTTCGGCGCGGTCATCGACCCGCAGCTCGGCGACGAGGTACGCGTGACGGTCGTCGCCACCGGTTTTGATGGTCCGCTGTCGGGCGAGGCCCCGCGCGAGACGACCGCGCGTGAGCCCAAGGGCACGCCGCTGTTCGCGGAGGAGCACAGGCCGTCGTTCGAAGTAGACGACAACGTGCTCGACATCCCGAGCTTTCTGCGCGACCACTGAGCAGGCGCGGCGCCGTGGCCGCAAGTTGCGCGGCCTCTCGCGGTCCGGTACCCTCTCTAGCGCTTGACGGCCCCTTCGGGCCGCTGGCGCAGTGACCTTTTGAGAAAGCACAGAAACCTCATCATCCTGCTGGTGATGGCCGCCCTGGTGGTGGCCTCGCTGTACTTCATCATCCCTCCGGGCGTGAAGACGCACCTCGGCCTCGACCTCCAGGGCGGCCTCGAGATCGTCTACACCGCCAAGACGGCGACCGGCGCCGCGCCGTCCGCCGACCAGATGGACCAGACGGTCAGCATCCTCGACCGGCGCGTCAACGGTCTCGGCGTCACCGAGTCGGCGATCCAGAAGCAGGGCACCGATCAGATCTCGATCTCGCTGCCGGGCATCAAGAACACGCAGCAGGCGCTCAACGTGATCGGCAAGACGGCGCAGCTCGAGTTCTACTACGATGACCCGCAGCACCGGCCGGTCGGCCCGGTCGCCACCAAGGACGAGGCGCTCAAGCAGCTCAAGGCGCAGGGCGTGCCGGCGACGAAGATCGCGCAGCTCGCGGCCACGGGCACGACCTACGGCGCGCCGCCCAACTACTCGCTCGTCGAGGCCAAGCCGGGCGTCTTCGGCAACGCGACCTCGGTCTGGTTCGTGTACAAACGCCCGCCGGCCATGGTCGGGTCCGCCATCTCCAAGGCCACGGCCGGCTTCAACAGCTCCACGGGCAAGCCCAACGTGCTCATCGACTTCACGGCCGCCGGCAGCAAGCAGTTCCAGGACATCACGCGGAACCTGTATCGCACCGGCCTGCTCAAGGGGCAACCACAGACCTTCGCCATCGTGCTCGACAACGTGATGAGCTCGGACCCGCAGATCGACTACACCGACCCGACGCTGCGCGACGGCATCAGCGGCGGGGCCGAGATCAGCGGCGGCAACATGACCGTGCAGGACTCCAAGGATCTGGCGCTGGTGCTCAACATCGGCGCCCTGCCGGTCCGGCTCGCGGTCGCCGAGCAGCGCTCGGTCTCGGCCACCCTCGGCAAGGACTCGCTCCACCAGGGCCTCATCGCCGGCCTCATCGGCCTCGGCATCGTGCTCGTCTACATGCTCGCCTACTACCGCTTCCTCGGCCTCGTCGCCGACCTCGCGCTCATCGTGTACGGCATCCTCCTCTGGGGGCTGTTCAACGCCATCCCGGTGACGCTCACACTGCCGGGCATCGCCGGCATGATCCTCACCATCGGCGTCGCCGCGGACGCGAACGTCGTCATCTTCGAGCGCATCAAGGAAGAAGTGCGCCACGGCAAGACCGTACGCTCGGCGGTCAACTCGGGCTACTCGCGTGGCTTCAAGACCATCCTCGACGCCAACATCCTGACGATGCTCACGGCGGCCGTGATCTTCGTGTTCGCCACGGCGCAGCCCAAGGGCTTCGCGCTGACGCTCATCCTCGGCGTGCTGGTCAGCATGCTTACCGCCGTCCTGTTCACGCGGGCGATGCTCGGCGTGCTCGCCGGCTTCGCCTTCTTCAGCAAGCCGGCGTTCATGGGCGTGCGCACGAGCCAGATCGAGACGGCGGCGGTCAGCGAAGGCCGCACCGCCGCCAGCCGCAAACGCCGCGCGACGACCTCCACGGCCCCGGCCGCGGAAGGCGACGCGGCGCCCGCGACGGCCACCGCCGGCGCCGCCCCTGCGGCGGCGCAGGACGCCGGCGCGACCACCGGGAGCCGCACCTCGACGTCCCGCAAAAAGAAGAAGAGGCGGAGATAGTCCTTGAACTTCTTCCGGCGCATCTACAGCTTCGACTACATGGGCCACAAGAAGTGGTGGTTCGCCCTCTCGGCGATCATCATCGGCGCCGGCCTCATCAGCCTGTTCGCAAAGGGCGGCGGTAACCCGCTCAAGGGCCTCAACTACGGCCTCGAGTTCAAGGAAGGCACGCGCATCGCGGTGATCTTCACGAAGCCCGCGGCGCTCGGCGACGTGCGCGCCGTGGTGACTGCGCAGGGCCATCCGGACGCCGTGATCCAGCAGGTGACGAACTCGTCCGGCAAGTCGTCCTTCCAGATCCAGACGAGCACGCTCGACCCCGCGCATCAGGCGGCGCTCCAGACGGCGCTGGACCAGCGCTTCTCCATCGACCCGCAGGGGGGCTGGAACCTCTCCCTCGTGGGGGCCACGTTCGGGCACCAGGTGGTGAGCTCGTCGCTCAAGGCGATCGTCATCGCCTTGCTGCTGATCCTCGGCTACGTCACGTTCCGCTTCCAGTGGAAGTTCGCCGTGGGGGCGATCGCCGCCGAGCTCCACGACCTGCTCGTCGTCGTCGGCATCTACTCGCTCACCGGCCGCGAGGTCACCACGGCGACGATCGCCGCGGTGCTCACGATCCTCGGCTACTCGCTCTACGATACGGTCATCGTCTTCGACCGCATTCGCGAGAACCAGCCCAAGCTCAGCCGCATGCCCTACGGCGACATGGTGAACGCGTCCATTTGGGAGACGCTGACACGCTCCATCAACACGACCATGATCGTCCTGCTGCCGGTGGTCTGCCTGCTCCTCTTCGGCGGCGCCACGCTCAAGGACTTCGCCTTCGCGCTGCTCGTCGGCATCCTCTCGGGGGCCTACTCGTCGATCTTCGTGGCCAGCCCGATCCTCACGCTCCTCAAAGAGCGCGAGCCGCAGTACCGCAAGCTCAAGCTTGCGGCGCGCGCCGACGAATCCTGACGCAGCCGCGGGCCGGCCGCCGACCCGGGTCGGAGTCTCGTCCTTGTGCTGAGACCGTCTCGACCTGCGCCTGAGGCTGCGCGGCCGTCCATCAGGCTACCGCAGAGGCTCACTCGCGAACCTGCCAATTCTCCCAGCGCACGCTTTACACGGCGCCCGCCGTGCCCTAGCGTCGCGGCAGCGCCGGCAGACGGGGCGGCAGGGTCTTCGGGGCGATGGTGCGCCACGTGATTCCCACCTCGCAGCACGGGCTCGACACAGGGAGGTAGCAACGGTGGCGCGTCAATCAGGCGGACCTCACGAGCTCGTCGCGCGCAAGGCCC
>CAIWHY010000128.1 GCA_903912585.1 uncultured Thermoleophilia bacterium
CGGCATTTACCGCATACCCGCAGTGGGTACTCTGCGCCTCAGCCTCGGGCTTTCTCCTGATTGTGAGCTATCCCCCCGGGGGGTATAGTCGGGGCCGTGGAGCAGTACATGGATCAGGAGGAGGCGGGCCGCCTCATCAATCGCCTGCGCCGCGTGGAGGGCCAGTCGCGCGGCCTGCAGCGCATGATCGAAGAGGGCCGCTCCTGCGAGGAGATCTTCACCCAGCTCGCCGCCACCAAGGCGGCGCTCGACCGCGTCGGCGTGCTGCTCATCTCGCTCAAGATGCGTGAATGCCTCGCCGAGGAGACCGGCAAAGAGGCCGTGGCCTCTCCGGCGGCCGTCGAGAAGGCCCTCGAGGCGTTCCTCAAGTACGCCCGCTGCGTCAAGTAGGCCTCCGCCCGCTTTGGCTGAGAAGTCCGACCCCGGCAACGCCTCCCGGCTCGAGGATCCCGAGCGGGCCGCCGGCCGCAAGCCATCGCTCGTCAGCCACGTCCGCGCAGGGCACGGGCCGGGCCTGACGGAGTCCATCGACCGGCTGGTCGAGCCCTTCGGCGGCTGGGCGGCGCTCGCCGCGCCCGGCGAGCGCATCGCCGTCAAGATCAACCTGCTGCGTGGCGCCCCGCCGGAGAAGGCGGTCTCCACGCACCCGGAGACGCTGCGCTGCGTGCTGCGCGCGCTCAAGACTGCCGGCGCCGAGCCGTTCGTGGCCGACAGCCCCGGCGGCCGCAACGGCCCGGCCAAAGTGGCGCGCGCCTACAAGATCAGCGGCATCACGCAGGTGTGCACAGAAGAGGGCGTGCAGATCGTCGACGTCGAGGACGACCGCATCACGCTCGACGCGCCGGACGCCCGGCTCTACCGGAGCTTCCCGGTCGGCAAGGCGTTCGTGGACGCCGACGCCATGATCCAGGTCGGCGTGCTCAAGACGCACCAGCTCATGCGCCTCACGGGCGGCGTCAAGCTCACCTTCGGCTGCATCACCGGGCTCAGCAAGGCACAGCTGCACGTGCGCGCCCAGAAGCGCGAGGACTTCGCCGACATGCTGCTGGACCTGCACCTGGCGCTGCGTCCGCGGTTCACGATCATCGACGGCATCATCGCGATGGAAGGACAGGGGCCGGGCAGCGGGACGCCGCGCGAGCTCGGTTCGCTGTTCGCGGCGCACGACGCCGTCGCGCTCGACGTGGCTCTTGCCGATCGCACGGCCCACGCCCCGCACTCCGTCTACACGATCGCCGCCGCGGCGCGCCGCGGCCTCGTCGACCTCGACGATCCCTACCGGCTCGCCGGCGATGCGATCGAGCCGGAGCGCGCCTTCAAGCCCGTGGCGCGCGACATGCAGGCGCTGCTGCCGCCGTCGCTGCACCGCACGGCGCGCAACCTCATCACCGCACGGCCGCGCCTCGTCGATACGGCGGCGTGCACGAAGTGCGGGGACTGCGCCGGGATCTGCGGCGCGAGCGCCATCACGCTGCACCCGACGCCCGTCTTCGACGACCACCTCTGCGTGCGCTGCTACGCCTGCACCGAGGTCTGCCCCACCGCGGCCATCGACAACGTCGTGCCGCGCGCCGCGCGCCTCTTCGGCGCCCGCGCCTAGCCGAGGCGCCCCCTACTGGTGCTGCGGCACCGGCTTCAGCACGCTGGTCTTGCCGGCGGCGGTGAGCGTCAGGGTGCCGCCGGCCGCCGGCTTGAACACCATCGCGCCGCCGAGCGGGTCGCTGACGCGCAGCTCGTCGCCGCTGCGCGTGGCCGGGAACGGCGCCCTGGCCGCGCCGTAGAGGACCTTGTAGGCGTCGCCGGCGGCGCGGATCTCGATGCGCCGCCCCGTCGCGGGCTCCCACCACAGGCCGGCGAACGGATCCGTCTTGGCCCCACACGTCGCGACCGCAAGGGCGAGGGACAGGATGAGCACGGCGAGCACCGCCATGGCGACGGTGCCGCGGGCGGATGGTGCGACGGCCCGGCAGGACGCCTGGACCCCGGCGCGGCGGGCGGGCGCGGCCGCAGGCGGCCGGCTCACGCGCCGGCGTCCACGCGGAAGACGACGATCTCGGGCCGGCAGAAGGCGCGCAGCGGCAGCATGCTCGTGCCGACGCCGCGCGTCACGTACAGGCACCGGCCGCCGATGTCGTAGTCCCCCTCTGCGAACGGCGCCCGAAGGTCGCTGAGCAGGACGCGGCGGCCGGGCAGCGGCAGGCAGATCTGGCCGCCGTGAGTGTCGCCGGAGAGGGTGAGGTGGAAGTCGCCCGGGCTGGTCTGCCGCACGACCGCGGCGTGGTGGGAGAGGAGCAGCCGCAGCGCGCCGGGCCGGCGCTCGAGCGCCGCGAGCACCGCCGGCAGGTCGTCGTGGCCGCCGTCGCTGTCGTCCACGCCGCCGAGCTCGACGGCGGCGCCGCGGTACTCTACGGTAGCGGCGTCGTTGAGCAGCAGACGCACGCCGCAGGCCGCGATGGCCTCCTGGTCGACCTCACGCACGAAAGGCGCTTTGCTGTCGCCATGGTCGTGATTGCCGAGCACGCCGTAGATACCGAGCGGAGCCGCAGCGGCGAGGCGCCGAAGCTGCGCGTACAGCTCGGCCGACCCGTGCGGGCCGGTGGCGAAGTCGCCGGTGAACACGACTAGGTCGGGCCCGGCCGCAACGGCCATGTCCACGGCCTTGCGCACGGCGCGCCGGTTGAAGCTCGGCACGAACCCCGCGTGGAAGTCCGAGAGTTGCACGATGGTCAGTCCGTCGAGCTCGGCCGCCACACCCGGCGCCTCGAGGC
>CAIWHY010000129.1 GCA_903912585.1 uncultured Thermoleophilia bacterium
CGACTGGAGCCTGCGCGAGAGCGCCCGCGCCAAGATGCGCGTGATGGTGAAACGCCTGCTCCACAAGTACGGGTATCCGCCGGACAAGACGGAGCACGCGACGCAACTTGTGCTGGCGCAGGCCGAAGTCGTGTGCCAGGAGTGGGCGGCGTAGAGCCGATTCAGAGTCGCGGCAGGAACGGGAAGCGTTTCTGCTCGGCGGCGACGAGGCGCAAAGCTTCCTGAAGATTGGCGTGATCGAGCGGACGCAGCGTCGACGTATCGATGATGTTGTCCAGCGGGCGCCCGTTGCGGATGGCGTTGGCGTGGTGCCGCAGCTGGAGGTGCAGCATGCTCGTGAACGCCTCCCGCAGGGAGCGGTCGTCCTCGTTCATGGGGTCGCGCCCCTCGATCTCGGCGACGGCGATGAGGCGCTCCAGCGTCGTCTGCGCGGTGATCCCGTGCGTGAAGGCCCAGTAGCGCGCCAGGTTCTGCATGCGCACGAGCCCGTTCTTCTTGATGTCGACGTAGCCGACGAGCCGCCCGCGGAAGCCCAGCGGCGAGGGGATGTTGAAGCCGAGCTGGTGCAGGCCGCGCATGAAGCGCGGGTGCTGCGGTGCCTCGCGCATGATGTCGGTGAGCACCTTGTCGATGTACAGCTCGCCGGCGACCTGCCGGTAGTCGAACGCCACGCTGGCGCGCGCGAGCCGATCGAGGTCCTTGCCCTCGAGGCAGTACTCGAAGACCGCCTTCCACTTGGACAGCGGCATGCGCCACTGGGCGGTGCGCGCGAGCACGCCGTGCGGATCGGCCACGAATCCGCAGCGGGCCAGCCCGGCGTTGACGTCCACGGCGAGAAGGCGGAAGTACTCGTCGACCGCAGGGTCGTCGGTGTCGTCGTAGGCGAGGCCGTTGTCCTGGTCCGAGGCGAGCGTGAGCTCGGCGCGGGCGCAGCTGCCGAAGGCGAGCCAGGCATAGGGCACCGGGGGCTCGCCGTACTTGTCGACGGCGATCTCCAGCAGCCTCGCCGTCATCGTGTCGCAGAGGACGGTGAGGATGCGCGTCAGCGCCGCCGCGTCGAGGTTGGCGTCGAGCAGGTCGACGAAGAGGTCCGGGATGTCCTGCGCCGAGGCAGCCAGCTCGTCGGCGTCGCGCGCCAGCGAGAGCGAGCGGCGCAGCGCGAACGGGCTCCGCGCGTCGAGCGCCATGAGGTTGCTTGCCGACAGGATGCCGACGACGTTGCCGTCGTTGTCGAGCACCGGAAGGTGATTCACGCCGGAGACCATCATCGCGATGCTCGCCTCCGGTGCCAGGACCTCGGCGCCGATGGTATGGACCGGCGAGGTCATGATCCGCGCCACAGGTGCGTCGCTCGGGATGCCGCCGACGACGACCTTGTCGCGGAAGTCGACGTCGGTGACGATGCCCAGCCCGTCGCGGGTGCGCACGAGGATGGCGGAGCGGCCGGCGTCCATGAGCAGCTGGGCGGCGTCGTGGATCGGCGTGTCGGGTTCGCAGAAGAGCGGGTCGCTGCGCACCAGGGAGGTGACCTGGCGCGTGCGCACGTCCGGCAGCGCCAGCATCGTGCTCGCCGACTGGATCAGCCGCTCGCGCAGGTTGCCGGCCACGAAGCGCACGCCGTCCGGCCGGCTTAGGAGCCCCAGAGCGACGTCGCTGGGGATGCAGTAGAGCCGGCCGTCCTCGCGCGCTCGCGCCGTGAACTCCGGCGCCAGACCCGTGAGGAGCGTGGGGTAGCCGAAGATCTCGCCACTCGTGAGGATCGCGACGACGGCCTCCTTGTGCGCGAGCTCCACCGCGCCGCTGTGGACGACGTACAGCTCGGCGCCGGGCGGCCCGCTCTCGACGAGCACGACCTCGCCCGCCGAGACGTCGCGCTCCATGATCTCATCCGCGATGTGCTCGAGCTCCTCCGGGCTCAGCCCCCGGAACGGCTCGAGGCGCGAGAGGAACCGCGCCCGCTTGCTGGGCTCGACGCCGCCGACGCCGCTCTTCTTGCTCATGCTCCCTCCGCCTCAGCCATAGCGGCGCGCGAGCAGGCCGCGCCTGCGCAGATGCTCGAGGCTGGCCGCCACGGCGGCCTCGTGGATGTGTTCGAGGACGACGGTCGCGCCGGCGGCCTGCGCGGCGGCGATCGCCGGCCCCGCGTCGACGACTCCGGAACCGAGCGCCTGGTGGAGGTCGCCGCTGTGGGGGCCCTGGTTGTCGTGCAGGTGCATGTGCGTGATGGTGCCCGGCGGAGTGGCGAGCCAGCGGCCCAAGGTGCCGGTGATCGCCGCGTGGCCGACGTCCAGTGTGAAGCCGAGCCCCTGGAGGTCGAGATCGTCGGGTGCGATGAAGTGCGAGCGCTTGAGGAACGGCATGTTCTCGACGAGCACGCGCAGCTCGTACTCGCCCTGCAGGCGGTGGAGCTCCCGGAACGAGCGCTCGAGCGCCGCCGCCGTCCACGCGCTGCGCGGCTTCTGGCGGCGCTGCAGGTCCGGGTGGATCACGTAGCAGCGCGCGCCGAGAGCCGCCGACGCGGCGATGTGGCGCTCGTGCAGGTCGATCGCCGTCCGCCGCTTGGAGGCGGAGCGGCTGCCGAGGAGATCGTGGGTGAACGGGGCGTGCACGGTGAAGGGCAGGCCGCTGACGTCCACGGCGCGCGCGTTGACCGGCTCAAGCAGGGAGTGGAGGCCCCACGAGCAGATCTCGGCGGCCGGCGCGATCTCGGCGATGCGCATCAGCGCCGCCGCGAGCGGCAGCCCGGAGTAGGCGCCCGACGAGATCGCGATGAGGGAGTAGTCAAGCACGCCCCGCAAGTATCGCACAGCGTGACGCTTGCGGGCTTCAGTCCAGCAGGCCGCGGGCGCGCAGGTGCGCGATGCTCGCGAGCACGGCGGCCTCGCTGTCGTGCTCGAGGACCACCGACGCGCCGGCGGCGCGCGCCGCGGCCAGCACCGCCGCGGCGTCGATCACGCCGGCGCCGAGCGGCAGGTGGGGGTCGTCGTCGTCGCCGGCGCCGTGGTTGTCGTGCAGGTGCACGTGGCGCAGCGGCGCGCGGGGGTCCGCGAGCCAGGCGTCGAGGCAGCCGCTGATGCTGGCGTGACCGACGTCGAGGATGAGGCCGAGCCCCTGCAGGTCGAGGTCGCCGGGGTGTGTGAAGCGCGACTGCCCGGCCCCCGGCATGTTCTCGATGACGACCTCCACGCCGGTCTCCGACTGCAGATCCCGGAGCTCGCGGAACGAGCGCTCCAGAGCGTCGACCACCGCCGGGTCGTGCGGCGTGCCTTCGCGGTGCCAGTCTGGGTGTGCCACGTACAGTCGGGCGCCGACCTCGGCTGCCGCCGCCAGGTGCCGGCGGTGCTCGTCGAGGGCCTCGCGGCGGGCGTTCTCATCGACGTCGCCGATGCCCGCGTACCCGAAGGGGCCGTGCACCGTGTACGGCAGCCCCGCCGCGAGCGCGGCCTCACGGTTGCGGAGGCTGAGCAGCGTGTGCAGCCCGAACGAGCGGATCTCCGCCGCCCAGCCGAGCTCGGCGATGCGCTCGAGGGCCGCGGGGAGCAGCAGTTCCGCGAAGGCGCTGGACGA
Organism: uncultured Thermoleophilia bacterium; assembly: GCA_903912585.1. Lineage (GTDB taxonomy): Bacteria > Actinomycetota > Thermoleophilia > UBA2241 > UBA2241 > CAIXSE01. The sequence continues at coordinate 3,568 of CAIWHY010000129.1, forward strand.
GATGCCGATGTCTGCGGGTGGAGTCATGCCGGTCGAGTATGGCAGACCGCGGCGGCCTCGGTCGTCGTGGCACGGTCTGGCGCCGGCCGGCGCCGGCGGCCGGGAGGGACGGTCGCCCGCGGTCCGCCTGTGGTTTCGCCTCTGCGGCGCATGGACAGAGACGCCCTATGACAGCAGTCACCGATCTGGGATTCGCCACCTACGCCCGCCTCGCCGAGCTTCCGCTCCGCGTCGACGGGTACTCCACGGAACGCCGGGAGTTCGACGTCTCGAGCGGGTTCCTGCGCGTGACCACGACGGTCGTCCTCCGCGGCGGCGGCTTCGAGGGTCGTGGCGAGGACGTCACCTACGCCGCGGAGGACCACGACGGCTTCCCGATGGACCTGCCGCTCGCCGGTGACTGGACGCTTGACGCCTTCTCAAGGCTGATCGGCGGCCTCGACCTGTTCCCGGCGGGGCCGCCTCAGCAGGAGTTCTTCCGGTTGTACCGCCGCTGGGCGTTCGAGAGCGCCGCGCTCGACCTGGCGCTGCGCCAGCGCGGCCAGTCGCTGGGCGCCGCTCTCGGACGGCCGTACCGGCCGGTGCGCTTCGTGCTCTCCACGCGCCTCGACGTGCGCCCCTGGCTCAAGGTCGACCCCGGGCTCGAGTTCAAGCTCGACCCGACGCCGGACTGGGACGTGGCCCTCGCCGAGCGCGTCGCCGCCTCCGGACGCGTGCGCGTGCTCGACTTCAAGGCCTTCTACGAGGGGTCGGTCGTCGAGAATCCGCCGGATGCAGCGCAGTACGCCATGGTCGCGAAGGCGTTCCCCGATGCGGTCCTCGAGGATCCGGCGCTCGAGGGACCGGCGCGTGCCGCGCTCGACGGTCGCGAGGGCCGCTTCAGCTTCGACGCGCCGATCCATTCCTGGACCGACGTCGAGGAGATCGTCGTCAGGGTGTTCGGCTCCCATGGCGCCGCCCTCCGCCACCTGAACATCAAGCCGTCGCGCTTCGGCTCGATCGCAGCGCTGTTCTACTGCGTCGAGCGCGCCCTGGCCGCCGGCATGGAGTTGTACGGCGGTGGCCAGTTCGAGCTCGGCGTCGGCCGCGACCAGATCGAGGCGCTCGCCAGTCTCTTCTACGCGGACGGCCCCAACGACGTGGCGCCGCGCGAGTATCACGGCGAGGCCACGGCCGGCGTGCCGCGCAGCCCGCTGCAGCCGCTGGAGCAGGACGCCGGATTCGGCTTCGCCTTCCGGCGCTGACGCCCTGCGCTTGCCGGCGGGCGCACGCGCCCCGCACCATCCGCGCTAGACCAGCCGCCTCCGCCGCAAGTAGTCAAGGCTCTCTTGGACGTCCGCCTCGCTGAGCAACTCAAGGATGACGGTCGCGTGGCGTACGCGCGCCACGTCGAGCACGTCGCTCACCGCCACGACCCCGCGGCCGATGGGCAGGTGCGGGTCGTGCGCGTCGGCCGGCCCGCGGTTGTCGTGCAGGTGCACGTGCGCGAGGTCGAGGTCGGCGGCAAACAGGAAGTCGTGCAACACGCCGGAGATGGCGGCGTGGCCGGCGTCCAGGAGGAAGCCGAGCTCACCGAGGTCGAGATCGCCGGGCGCTACGAAGTGGGAGTGCCCGGCCCCCGGCATGTTCTCGAGCACGATGCGCACGCCGTACTCCTGCTGCAGGGCGGCCAGATCCTCGATCGTGCGGCCGAGAGCGGCGATCACGCGCGGGTCGCGCGACCCGACCCGCTCGCGGACGTCGGGATGCACCGCGTAGCAGCGGGCGCCGATCTCGGCCGCCGCCTCGACGTGGCGCCGGTGCACGTCGACGGCGTGGCGGCGCTCGCGCTCGTGCAGGCTGCCGGGCACGAGGTCCTCGAACGGCCCGTGCACGGTGAAGCGCATCCCGCTGGCGACGGCGGCGCGGCGGTTGCCGGCGACGAGGAGGTCGTGCCTGTCGCCGGAGTAGATCTCCGCCAGCGTCGTGTGGGCGGCGAGGCGCTCGAGCGCCTCCGCCAGGGGCAGCTCGTCGTAGACGTCCGTGGCGATGCCGATGTGGTCGGGCAAGAGAACCATGGTCGCCAGTCTAGGCCGGTGCACGGGCGCGGGCGACCGGCGGCCTCTGCGTCGAGAGACCGTGGTCGCTCGGCGCCGGTGAATGCGACGGCACCAACGCCTCAAGGCGAAAGTGGGCTATGTCGATGGGTACATCAAGTGGGTCTGCGTCCATCGCCTGGCCGCACGCGGGCTGCGGGCAAGCCGCACGCATCGCCAATTGGCAGGGGATGAGACAGGGGGAGTCATGAGCGGATTTGGGACCAACGGCCTGACTCTGGCCGGCCAGAGTCGAAGTTCATCGCGAGCGCGCAAGGCGACGCTGATCGCGGGACTCCTCCTCGTGGCTGCGGTGCTGTGCCTGATCGGCGCCGCCGCCCAGGCGGCCTTCGCCCAGGCGGGCGTTGCCGCGACGCTCTCCCCGGGCCAGTCCGGATTCGCTCAGCTCGTCGTGCGGCACGTGCCACCGGCTGCCTCAAGCGGCACAGGTGCGTACACTGCACGACCTGCCGGCAAGGGTTGCAACTTGGGCAGGCCGCTCGCCGGAGCGCCCGGGGGAACCACCACGCCGCTCAGGCCCACCTTCACGTGGAGCAAGGTGACCGGCGCCTCCTACTACGACCTCGAGATCTACCAGGGGAACACGCTCAAGCGGCACTTCGACGGCCACCACGGCGCCTCCCGCCACGTCGTGAAGGCGCTGCCCGCGAACGTGACGCTCACGTGGAGGGTGCGCGCCAGGAGCGCCCGCTCTGCCGGCGCCTGGAGCAAGGGCGTGAAGTTCGTCATCTCTCCCCCTGGACCCGAGTCTCCCGACGGCACCATCGTGAGCGCCGCGCCGACGTTCCAATGGGGCAAGCTGAGCGGCGCCACAACGTACGAGTGCTCGATCTCGGGCGCCGGTGTGCGGCTGGAGAAGTCCGGCCTCACCACCATCTCGTACCAGTTCGGCGAGGCGCTGCCCACGAACGTGCCCCTCACCTGGAAGGTCCGCGGCAGCAATGCCGACGGCGAGGGCGTGTGGAGCAAGGATGTCGCCTTCAGCGTGGTGCCGGACGCCCCCACACTCACGATCACAGCGAACGACCGCAACAAGACCTACGGAGCCGCGCTCGCCCTCGGCGACAGCGCCTTCACGAGCGCCGGCCTGCGGTCCGGCGACTCCGTGAAGTCGGTGACGCTGAAGAGCGCAGGCGCGGCCGCCGCCGCCACGGTGGGCGGCTCGCCCTACGCGATCGTGCCGAGCGCTGCCATCGGCACAGGCCTCGGCAAGTACGCGATCACGTACGTGGACGGCAGCCTCACTGTCAGCAAGAAGGCGCTCACGATCACGGCCAAGGACCGCAACAAGACCTACGGGGCCACGCTCGTGCTCGGCGACAGCGCCTTCACGGCCGCCGGGCTGCTGCCCGGCGACTCCGTGAAGTCGGTGACGCTGAAGAGCGCAGGCGCGGCCGCCGCTGCCACGGTGGGCGGCTCGCCCTACGCGATCGCGCCGAGTGCCGCCAGTGGCACCGGACTCGGCGTGTACGCGATGACCTATGTGGACGGCGGCCTGACCGTCGGCAGGAAGGCACTCACGATCAGCGGCGCCGTCGCCAAGGACAAGTTCCACGACGGCACCACGAAGGCGACCGTCGACTTCAGCGGCGCCGGCCTCAGCGGCGTCATCGGGGGCAACACTGTCACCCTCGACAGCTCCGCCTGCTCGGCTCGCTTCGACAGTGCGAGCGTCGGCACCCACAAGCCGGTGACCGTCACCGGGGTCGTCCTCGGCGGCGCCGACGCCGGCAACTACGCGGTGAGCCAGCCCAGCGGCCTGAGCGCCGACATCGCTCCGCTCAGCACCGCGGTGAGCAGTTCGACGGCTACGCTCCAGGGCCGCAACTACGCGGCGAGCTGCTTCGTCCCCAGCGGCACGGCGACGGGCGACCTCGTGTTCGCGATCGTCCAGGCGCGCAACAGCTACATCGCCCCCGCGCCTCTGGCCGCGACGGTGGACTCCTGGACCAAGATCGGCGATTGCTCCTACGCCTCGCCCGCCTACGGCACCCCGTGCTACTTCTACTACGCGCTCTACTACCTGAAGGTCGGCGCAAACGCGCCGTGGCACGACAAGTGGGAATTCTCAACACTCATCGACACCATCTCCGTCACGAACGTCACGTACCGCGGAGCCTCGTACGACACGGCCTCCAACACGCCGTACACCACGGCCGACACCGCGCTGAGGGCCGGGTCGGTGACGCCGTCGGCGGCCGGCGAGCTCCTGCTCTTCGTGGGCGGTGCCTACGACCCCTCGGGCATCGGTACGGTCTCCGTGAGCAGCGCCCCGGCTGGGTTCACCACCGACGTCAACGTGTCCTCCAACGACTTCCTGGGGTACGTCGCCCGCGCGACCGATCCACTGACGAGCGCCGCGCTCTCCGGCGCGAGGACGGCGACGCTGACCACGAGCACCGACTTCAAGCACGCGTGGCTCATTGCGCTGAAGCTGTGACGCGGAGGGACTGAGACCCCTCGCCGCTGCTACACTCGGGGGATGGTGGACCGCCGCATCGACACTCTCATCGGCGCCGCGCCCGAGCAGCTTCGCGCGCGGGCGCTGGAGCTCGGCGCCTCGGATGCCCTGGTCGTCTCGCCCGGCCAGGTCGTCACCGCCGAGTGGGTGCGCATGAAGTGCCTGTACGGCGGCTGCCGCACCGGGCAGTGCCTCACGTGCCCGCCACATTCGCCCACCCCGTCGCAGACGAGGGCGCTGCTGGACGAGTACGAGAGCGTCCTGCTGCTGCGCTTCGACGTCGCCGGCGCGCACGGCGGCGAGCACCTGGCGGCGAGCCGCCGGGCGGCCGCGGTCGCGCTCCGGCTCGAGCGCGAGTTGTTCCTCGCCGGCCACCACAAGGCGTTCGCCATCGCCGGCGGCCGCCCGTGTGCGCTCGACGAGGCGTGCGGCACGCCCACGGCGTGCGACTGCCGCGCCTCGCTGCGTCCCGGGCCTTCCGGCTGCGGCATCGACGTGTTCACCA
>CAIWHY010000130.1 GCA_903912585.1 uncultured Thermoleophilia bacterium
CCAGCACCATGCCAGCGAGAAGAACGAACAGCACCTGGAGCGTGAAGGGCACGGCCCCGACCGGCAGGGAGACGAAGGCGCCCACCGCGATGAGTGCGGCGAAGAGTGCAACATACGTCAGTTCACGGGTCGTCGTTCGGGGCAATTGTCAACTTCTCTCGCGTGCAGGGAGGTGACAATGTAGAGGGCGCCCGGTCGGCTGTCAATCAAGGCAGACGGCCGTCCGGGCGCCCTCTCGGCGACAGACGAGGTCAGGGGTGAAGCGTGACGTCGCCCGAGTGGAAGCGGCGCACCTGCCGATGCGGGAGCTCCACGAGGAGGGCGCCGCGATCGTCGACTCCCGAGGCCGAGCCGGAGATCGGTCCCTCGCGGGTCTCGACGCTGATGCTCTTGTGCAGGAGGTAGTCGCGATTGCGGAACGAGGCGAGGGCGCGCTCGAAGCCGTTGGCGACGGCATCTTTGTAGTGAGTCTCGAGCGACAGCAGCAGGGTCGCGAGCAGCTCGCTGCGATCGACCGGCTCACCCTTGACCATCTTCAGTGATGTGGCGGTGCGCCGCAGCGCTACGGGCAGCTCGCTGTACTCCGTGTTGACGTTGATGCCGATGCCGACCACGACCCACTCGACTTCGTCCTGCTCGCCGGAGACTTCCATGAGGATGCCGCCCGCCTTGCGGTCGCCGATGAAGAGGTCGTTGGGCCACTTGATGTGCACCGGTATGCCGGCGATGGCCTCGATGGCCTCGGCCGCCGCAGCCGCCGCGACGATCGTAAGCATGTGGGCATCGTTCATCGGCAACCGGGGCCGCAGCAGAACGGAGAAGAGCAGACCTTTGCCGGCGGGTGAGGTCCAGCGGCGCCCGAGGCGCCCGCGCCCCGCACTCTGCGCCTCCGCGATCACGACCGTGCCCTCGGGTGCTCCGCAGTTGGCGAGTGCCTTGGCCTCGGCGTTCGTCGACTCGATCTCGTCGTAGTAGCGGAATGAGCGGCCGAAGGCGCTTTTCTCGGTGCGATCGGTGATGAACCCCATCGAGAGGCGGCACGGCTCCTCTTCCAGCTTGTAGCCGCGCCGCGAGACGCCGAGGATCCGGTAGCCGCGGCCGCGCAGCGACTTGACATGCTTGTGCACGGCGTTGCGCGAGATCCCGAGTTGAGCGCTCATGGCTTCACCGGAGACGAAGCCCGGGCTGTCGCGAAGGATGTCGATGACGGTCTTCTTGCGCTTGCTCATGCGGTTGGACTCGATGTAGATGACAGAGACTGAGGAATCCATGTGACCTCCTGCTCGCGCGGTGGTTTACGGATGCAGGCTAGCGAGGTGAGTCACACGAGGAATCATACCCAAGGTGGATTTTTCGCCAGACGAGGGTTGAGCCGCAGTCGGCTCTCGAACATCTAGTCTCAGGTGCCGACGCTGTCGTTGTACAAGCGGACGGCCTTGATCCGGTTCGTCACGCCCAGCTTGGTATAGATGTGATAGACGTGCGTCTTCACGGTGGGCAAGGAGATGAACAACTCACTGGCCATCTCATCGTTGCGCTTCCCATCCGCCATCAGGGCCAGGACCTGCTTCTCGCGACGAGTCAGGTCCGAGAGCGGATCGTTGAGTCGCGCACCGGGCAACTCTCGCTGACGGTAGGCGCTGTCGACGGCGTCCGACAACTTGCCGGAGCGAAGTCCGCGGACCGCGTCGAGCACGCGCTGCAACTCGTCGTCGCTGGAGTGCTGAGTCGCAGCCTGCACGGCCATGGGCGCGAGGTGTGGCGTTTCGGCGGCAATGGCGCGGACCACGTCCGAGAAACGCCAGTGGCGTGCGAGCGCGTCCAGAAGAACGCCAATGTCTCGCGTCTCCACACAACTGCACAGGGCCGTGCAGGCAATGTCGGGGCGCGAGCCCAGTTCCTGCACTATGAGATGGACGTGTCCCAATCGGAACTGCTCGGCCAAACACTCAGTAAGTCCTCGGACGGCAGAATCGGAAGAGCCACGAAGATGATTCGCGATCGCGGAGTAGAGCTGGGCCTTCAGGTCGACGAAGAGGAGGCCAGCTTCGCCTGCCATCGCACTCACTCTCTGAAGTCGTTTGCGTTCGTCTCCGCCCAGGAGCGAAATCGTGAACAGCAGATTGGCTTGGCAGTTCAAGGACGCATATGCATCGCGTCCATGGTCGACGGTCGCGAGCGCGGCCTCGTACAGCGCGGTGGCGTCGCTCGGATTTCCCTGTCGGCGCAGGAGCGTTGCTTCGTGACAGAGCGCGAATGCAGCCAGCGCGGAGTCGCTTGCCAGCGCCCCACCGCGCTGCGCGTCTCTGATGTCTCTCAGTCCGAGCTCAAAATCGCCAAGGGCTCCACGGGTCAGGCCGATGTTGTCGAGGACCATGCCCGCCGCCATGGCCAGACCGTTTCTCCGAGCTTCCTTCAGCGCTTCCTGGAATCGGTCCATGGCCAGGCCGTAGTCGCCAAGTCCCAGATCGAGTAGGCCATGGATGTTAGCCATCGCGACGCCAAGCGCGGTCGGCTCCAATGCGCACTGTCGACTCAAAGAAGACTCAATCTGTGCTCGGGCTTGCCGAAGATGACCACGGAAGTAGAGTGAATGCCCTCGAAGCGCTGCCGCTCGCACGTACTCAAAGGTGTTGCTCGACTCAGAAAGGCTCTCTGCGACCGCGAACGCCTCGTCCGCCTCATCCCACCGGCGCATTTCTACGGCAGCCGACGCAAGACTTAGTAGCGAGTGAAGGCGCTGCAGCGGAGTGATCGAGCACTCAATCGCGCGCTGGCATACGCGAAGCGCAGTCTCCAAGTCGCCCTTCCAGAAGAGCGTCGACTCCTTTAGCGACAGTGCGTGGTAGATGCCCCATCCATCGTCGGCGCTTTCGAAGATGCGGAGCGCCCGTTCTATCTCCTGGAGGGCGCGGTCGTAGTCCCCGGATCTGGCCAGTATCTGGCTCGCAGTCAGCCGCGCCCACGGGTGGCCGGCGGCAGGCCCG
>CAIWHY010000131.1 GCA_903912585.1 uncultured Thermoleophilia bacterium
CCACTACACCGATTGGATCATCGGCCACGTCCACGCCGGCACCCTCGGCTGGAACGGCTTCATGGCCGCCGGCATGATCTACTGGCTGCTCCCGCGCCTCTGGAACAAGCCCCTCTACTCGGTCCGCCTCGCCAATTTCCACTTCTGGATCGGGACCGTCGGCATCCTCCTCTACGTCGCCGCCATGTGGACCAGCGGCATCACGCAGGGCCTCATGCTCAATGCCACCACCGAGCACGGCACCGTCCTCGCCTACCCCAACTTCCTCGATACGCTGAACGCCATCCGTTTCATGATGCTGATGCGCGTCATCGGTGGCGCGCTCTACCTCGTCGGCTTCTTCCTCCTCGCCTACAACTTCTACCGCACCGTGCGCGGCGCGGCGCCCGTCAACGGCACGATCGAGGTCTACGAGTCAGTGCCGGCCGAGCCCGACGCCAAGCTCGGGTTCCGGGGCACGTTCTTCAATGCCCCCACGGTCTTCTCGGTGCTCATCCTCGTCTTCGCGATGATGTGGATGGTCGGCTCCGACCTCGTCAGCACCGCCGGCCTCGCCGGCCTCGTCGTCAGCCTCATCGCGTGCTACGCCATGCTGCCCTCGCGCGGCAGCCTGTGGAACGGCTGGTATGAGAAGCTGCTCCTGAACGCGCTGCCGTTCACCCTGCTGACCTTCTTCGCCGTCGTCGCCGGCGGGTTGATCCAGATCATCCCGACCGTCATCGTGCAAAAGGCCCAGAACGTCGAGGACCGCATCCAGGTGCCCTACACGCCGCTCGAGCTCGCGGGCCGCGACCTCTACGTGCGGGAGGGCTGCTACCTCTGCCACTCGCAGATGATCCGCACGCTCGTGCCCGACGTGCTGCGCTATGGCGACTACTCGCGCCTCGGCGAGTCCATCTACGACCATCCCTTCCAGTGGGGCTCGAAGCGCAACGGCCCCGATCTCGCCCGCGTCGGCGGGAAATATCCCAATGTCTGGCATTTCCGCCACATGGAGAATCCCCGCGCGGTTTCGCCCGGCTCCAACATGCCGACCTACCCCTGGCTCCTGAGCAACGACCTCGATGCGTCCGTGCTCCCTGCCAAGATCAAGGTCCAGCGCATGCTCGGCGTGCCCTACGGCCCGCTCAGCGCCCAGCAGATCTTCGACTCCGTTGACCTCCAGGCCAAGGGCATCGCCAAGGACCTCCGCGCCGCCGGCGCCTACGTCGCCCCGGAAAAGGAGATCGTCGCCCTCATCGCCTACCTCCAGACGCTCGGCCACTCCGTGCCCGTGGCGCCCAAACCCGCCCACTGACCACCATGTTCAAACGCCTGCTCCTGGAGGATTCCTCCGTCTGGTATGTCATCACGGCCTTCGTGACCGCCGCGACGATCTTCGGCACCATCACCTGGCGCGCCATCCGCATGCCCCGCGCCCAAGCGGACCACTTCGCCCACCTGCCCTTCAACGACGACTCCACCGACGGACGCCATGACCCCCACGCCTAAGCCCAATCCGCCGAAAGAGGACGCCCTCCGGCCGCACACCTTCGACGGCATCCAGGAATACGACAAGCGCCTGCCGAACTGGTGGCTCATGACGCTCTACGGCGCGATCGCGTTCTGGGCTGGCTACTGGTTCTACTACGAGCGCGCCCACATTGGTCCGTCCAACGCCGCCGCTGTCGAGCAGAAGCTGGCCGTCATCGAGGCCGAGCGCCTCGCTTCCGCGCCCTCGCTCGACGACGCCAGCATCTGGAAGATGAGCCGCAACCCCGTCTTCGTCGACGCCGGC
>CAIWHY010000132.1 GCA_903912585.1 uncultured Thermoleophilia bacterium
CCGCGAGGCTCCCCGGCCCGTCGCGCTTCGGGGTAGGTCCGGTGCACCGCGGCGCCTGCCGGCACCGCCGCCGGTCCGGCCGCCGCGGATGAGGCTCAGCCGGCTGCCGCGTACTGCTCGCGGAAGAACGCGAGCAGGGCCTCGGCGGCGCGGGAGAGGACGCGCGTCTTGGAGCGCACCGTGTAGAAGTCGCGCAGGATCTGGAACGCCTCGACCGGCACGACGACGAGGGCCCCGTGCTCCAGCTCCGGGCCGATCGCCCAGCGGCTCAGGAAGGTCACGCCGCCGCCGGCGATGGCCGCCTGCTTGGCCGATTCCATGAGGCCCATCTCCATGATCACGTTGAGGCGCTCGGGGCGCACGCCGTGGTCGCGCAGGTGCTTGTCCACGACCATCCTCACGCCGGCGCCGGGCTGCTGGACGATCTGCGGCTCGGCGACGACGTCGGCGAGGGTCACGCTCGCCCGCTTGGCCCACGGGTGTGACGGGCTGCACACGAGGACGAGCTCGTCGCGCGCCAGGGGCTCGGCGACGAGCTCCGCTCGCGGCGTCACGGCGCCCACGGCGCCGAGCTCGAACTCGCGCGCGAGCACGCGCTCCACGACGGCGTGCGTGTCGTCGACGTGCAGTGAGACAGTGACGCCGGGGAACTCCTCCTTGAAGCGCGTGAGCATGCCCGGCAGCACGTGCTCGCCGGGCCCCGTGGACGCAGCTACGTCGACGCGACCGGCCACCAACTCGCCTAGGTCGCGGATCTCGGTGCAGGCGCGCTCGTGCAGGTCGAGGATCTCGCGCCCGTAGCGGTAGAGCACCTGGCCGGAGTCGGTGGCGACCACGGTGCGGCGCGAGCGGTCGAGCAGGGTCGTCTTGAGCTCGCGCTCGAGGCTGCGGATCTGCTGGCTGGCGGCCGGCTGGGTGATGTGCATCTCGTCGGCGGCGAGGGAGAAGCTGCGCCGGTCGACGATGCGGCAGAAGAGCCGGATCTGGCGGATGTCCATGCGGTCATCTTATCGCGCGGATTAGCGTGGTGGAAGCGTCGATGCGCCGGCCGCACTCATCGGACGCGCGCGCTGCCGGGCGGGGCGCCGGCTCAGAGGAGCGGCTGCGCCCCGGCGTCGCCGGCGTCGTGCATGAGGCGGCCGAGGCGCGCCCGGCGCGAGCGGTGGCGCGCCAGCTCGAGCAGGGCGTCGACGAAGAGCGATGGATCGCGCAGCGACACCTGCAGGCCGCGTGCGTCCTTCTTGCGGAGCACGACGCCCTCCGCGCTTGCCACGGGGCGGATCCGGCCTTCGGCGACGAGCGCCGCGTCGACGGCCGCGGGGGAGCGCCGGGACACGGTGTATGCGGGTGTGCCCAGCGCCGCGGCTTCACGCTCCATCGCGCCGCCGGCGCCGAGGACGAAGTCGGCGGCGGCGATGAGGCTCATGCCGTCCACGGGCCCCTCGGGCGCGACGAGGCCCCGCACCGGGGCGTGCGCCAGGAAGCGCTCGCGCTGTCCGCGGTCGCGGGCCACGAGCACGAGGGTCACGTTGCGCCGTCCGGCGAGGTCGCCGACGATGCCGGCGAGGGCAGCCTCAGCGGCGGGCAGCGCCGACCGCGCCGGTCCGCCGCCGGGCCGCGGGCTCTGCGCCGGCGGGCGGACGACGCCCACGATGTGGCGCCGGTCGACCCCGAGGCGCGTCAGCGCGTCCGAGTCGGGGCGCACGTCGTAGAGGTAGTACTCCTCCTTGCACCCCGGGTAGCGCAGCAGCTTGGCGGCCGGCGCGCCGAAGGCGGCCAGGGCCGCCGGCGTGATCGCCTCCGGGAGGGCTACCTCGTCCACGAGGCGCAGGTTGACGGCGTTGCTGCGCCGCAGGCGCTCGTCGTCGAGGAAGGTCATCTGCGGGATGCCGAGCGTCCACGCGGTGAGCACGAAGTCGCTGGCATGGCTGCCTGCGGCGACGTCGTAGCGGCCGCTCGAGGCGGAGCCGAGGAGCTGCGCCGTGCGATTGACGAGGCCCACGGCGCGCGTGCCGATGCCGCCGCCGCGGTGGGCCGTGGTGAGCACGCCGCCGAGGCCGTAGCGGCGCAACACGGTGTCGGCGCCGGCGAAGCGGCGCGCCGTGAGCGTCACGGTGTGGCCGCCGTCCTCGAGGCGGCGCACGATCGGCGCGAAGAAGACGACGTGCGCGGCGTCGGTGATGTCGACCCAGATCCTCACGGGGTCAGGGCTTCGGCGCGCAGCGCATCACGCCTGCCGCTCACGGTTGGCCGGCGTCAGTCGCGCCCGGCCGGTCGTCAGGCCAGCCCGGCCGCCACGGCGGCCGCGACTTCCTTGACCTGCTCCTCGACGAGGTTGGGGTGCATCGGCACGGCGAGGTTCTGCGCTGCCGCCTCGTCTGTCACGGGGAAATCGCCGAGCTTGTGGCCCTGGTCCGCGAACGCCGGCTGCAGCTGCAGCGGGGTCGTGTAGTAGGCGGCGCAGTCCACCTGGCGCTCCTTGCACGCGGCGGCGATGTCGTCGCGCCGCGGGTGCCGCAGCACGTAGAGGTGATAGACGTGCGAGACGCCGTCCGGCACCGCCGGGCGCACGACCTCGCGCGGCAGGTACTCGTCGTACCACTCGGCGACGAGGGCGCGGCGCGCGTTCCAGTCGTCGATGACCTCAAGCTCGATGCGCAGGATCGCGGCCTGGATCTCGTCGAGCCGCGAGTTGAAGCCGATCTGGGTGAAAGTCTTCTTGTCCTTGCTGCCGTGAAAGCGCAGCTCGCGCGCCTTCTGCACGAGTTCCTCGGTGTGCGCCGTCACGAGGCCGCCGTCGCCGTAGCCGCCGAGGTTCTTGGTGGGGAAGAAGCTGAACACGCCCATGTCGCCGAGGCTGCCGGCGCGGCGCCCGAAGTACGTCGCGCCCCAGGCCTGGCAGGCGTCTTCGACCACCGCCAGGCCGTGCTTGCCGGCGATCGCTTCGATGGCGTCGGCGTCGGCCGGCAGGCCGAAGAGGTCGACCGGCATGATCGCCTTGGTCCTGGGCGTGATCGCGGCCTCGACGGCCGTCGGGTCCATGCAGAGCGTGTGCGGCAGGATGTCGACGAACACCGGCTTGGCGCCTGACTGGGCGATGGCCTCGGCCGTGGCGTAGAAGGTGAACGGGACGGTGATGACCTCGTCCCCGGCGCCGATGCCGAGGGCGCGCAAGGCGATCGTGAGGCCGTCGGTGCCGTTGGCGACGCCGACGGCACCCGCCGTGCCCATGTAGGCGGCCGACTCCTCCTCGAAGCTCTTGACGTTGGGCCCAAGGATGACGCGGCCGCTGCGCAGCACGTCGAGGACGCTCGTCTCGATGCGGCCCTGCAGCTCGGCGTACTGACCTTTGATGTCCATGAGTCCAACGGCCATGCGATGCGCCTCCTTGGGCGGGGGAGATCGAGCCCGAAACCTATCATGGCCTCAATGAGGGGGCTACCGACGCCTCCGCGTCGAGCCCTCCGGCCCCGCGGCGCCTTCGCGTCGCGCGCCCCGTCGCCTCCGCTCGTTTCGCGCGAGCCCGTAGGGTAGGCTGTGCCGCATGCAGCCCATCATCAACAGCGTCGTGCAGTGGTCCACGCACCTCATCGGGAGCTGGGGCCTGCCCGCGGTCTTCTTGCTGATGCTGCTCGAGAGTGCCTGCATCCCGGTGCCGAGCGAGGCGATCATGCCTTTCGCCGGCTTCGCCGTGAGCGAGGGCAAGCTCACCATGGCCGGGATCATCATCGCCGGCGTGGCCGGCAACCTCGTCGGTTCGTGGATCGCCTACGCGGTGGGCTACTACGGCGGCCGCCCGTTCGTCGACCGCTGGGGCAAGTACGTGCTGCTGCGCCCGCACCACCTCGACACGGCGCAGCACTGGTTCGACCACTACGGGGCGCCGGTCGTCTTCTTCGGGCGCATGATCCCCATCGTGCGCACCTTCATCAGCCTGCCCGCCGGTTTCGGCAGGATGAACTTCTGGAAGTTCACGCTCTTCACGGTCTTGGGCTGCGTCCCTTGGGTCGCCATGCTCGGCTACGTCGGCTACAAGCTCGGCGCCAGCTGGGAGAAGCTCCAGCCGTACCTGCACTACGCCGACTACCTCGTGGTGCTCGCCCTCGTCGTGCTCGTCGTCTACGCCGTGGTGCGTTGGCGGCGGCGCAGGGCCGGCCGGCCGCCGGAGGCGGAGAGCCGGCCGTGAATGCCGCCGGCTCGTCGTGCCGGGTGCGCGTGCCGGCGACGACGGCCAACCTCGGTCCCGGCTTCGACTGCCTGGGCCTCGCTCTCGACCTCTGGAACGACGTCACGTTCGCGCTCGAGGGCCACGGCGTAGCCGTCTCGGTCGAGGGCGAATACACGGAAGGACTCCCGCGCGACGAGAGCAACCTCGTGGCGCAGTCGTTCCTGCGCTTGTGCGAGGAAGCCGGCAAGGCTCCGCCAGCCGGCCTCCGCATCGACTGCCGCGTGCGCGTGCCGCTTTCGTCGGGTCTCGGGTCGAGCTCCACGGCGGTCGCCGCCGGCGTCCTCGGCGCCAACGAGTTGTTGGGGCGCCCATTCGGCCTGGACCGGCTGCTGGAGCTGGCCGCCGACATCGAGGGCCACCCCGACAACGTGGCGGCGGCCCTGCTCGGCGGCCTCACCATCGTCGTGCGCAAGGGCGACGCCCTGCTGACCAAGAAGATCCTCGTGCCCGAGGTCAACGTGGCGCTCGCGGTGCCGGACCTGGCGTTCAGCACCAAGTCGGCGCGTGCGGGGCTGCCCACCCAGGTCTCGATGCAGGACGCGGTCTTCAACCTCGGGCGCATCCCGCTCGTCGTGGAGGCCTTGCGAACCGGCGACTACGAGCTGCTGAGCCAGGTGATGGAGGACAGGCTGCACCAGGCGGCGCGCATCAAGCTCATCCGCGGCGGGCCGGCCGCCTGGATCGCGGCGCAACGCGCCGGGGCGGCGGCCGTGGCGATCTCGGGCTCGGGCCCGAGCCTCGTCGCCTTCGTAAGGCTCGCCGCCGACGCGGCGCGCATCGCGCGCGAGATGGCGGCGGCGTTCGAGGAGGAGGGAGTGGCCGCGCGGCCACTCTGGCTGGCGGCGTCGGCCGCCGGCGCGACCGTCAGCGTCTAGCGGCGGTCAGCCCGCCCCGAGGCGCCCGGCCTCGTTCTTCGTGACCTCGACGATGTGCCGGTAGATCTCCTGCAGCGCGTCCCCGGAGATCGGTCCCTTGTTGGCGCGCGAGATGAAAGTGAGCATCCATTCCTCGCGCGCCTGGTTGTACACCTCGACGCCCTGCTCGGCCTTGTAGCGCCAGAGCTTGTCCACCAGCTTGAGGCGCTTGTTGAGGAGCTCGACGATCTTGAGGTCGTTGTCCGAGATCTGGTCGCGGAACTGCTTGATCACGAGGTCGTCGTTGGGGGTGCTCACGTCGGGGGCCTTTCGTCGCGTGGTCGTCGGAGTCGTCGAGCCGGCGCCGGCCTCGGGCGCCGGCCGGCGGATCAGTTGTGCGGGGGACCGGCGTCCTCTTCGTCGTCGAGATCGTCCAGGTCGTCGAGGTCGTCGTCCTCGTCATCGTCGTCTTCGTCGTCCTCATCGTCTTCGTCCAGCTCGTCGGCCTCTGCGAAGGCGATCTCGTCCGGCGTGCTCTCGGCGCTGTTGAAGTCCTCTGGCGACACGCTCTCGAGGAAGTCGCGGAAGCTCTCGACGATCTCCTCGGTGTCGTCGACCTCGCGCTCGAACTCGATGGCGTTCTCGTCGATGAGCGCGGTGGACGCGAAGATGGGGGCATCGGTGCGCACGGCCAAGGCAAGGGCGTCGCTGGGGCGAGAGTCGATATCGATCGTCTCGCCCTCCTTGCTCAGCGTGAGCGTCGCGTAGAAGGTGCTCTCCTTGAGCTCGGTCACGGTGATGCGCGCCACGTCCGCCTCGAAGCGGCCGATGATGCTGGTGAGCAGGTCGTGCGTCATCGGCCGCGGGAGCTCGGTGCCCTGCAGCTTGATGAGGATGGCGGCGGCCTCGGGGTGCCCGATCCAGATGGGGAGGAACTTGTTGCCCTCCACCGTCTTGAGCAGGACGATCGGCTGCTTGCCGATGACGTCGAAACTGACGCCGTATATGGTCATCTCCTGTACGTCCATCATGCGTTGAGTATACGTCAGCCAACGAGGACCTCACACCGTGATAGACGGGCGTGCGGGGGGAGCGCTGGGGCGGTGGTTCGGTTGACCTCGCGTCGCCGCCCTCTTAGACTCCTAGGCCCCTGTGGGCGCATAGCTCAGTCGGTTAGAGCGCTTCTCTGATAAGGAAGAGGTCCGTGGTTCGAATCCACGTGCGCCCACCAGTGATTTGCAGGGATTCCTTCCGCTAGACCCTTCTCTCAAACCCCCGTTTGCACGCTTTCTGCAACCCAGATGCTTGGTTGTGAATGCAGGGGGCGCGAGGGGCGCAGGGGGCGCGTGGGACGGAACGGCCGCCGATGCGACTCGTTGGCGCGCGGGGACCAACGCGGTCTCTCCCTGCGACGCCTCCCGAGGGCGGAGGATCCCGGGATGCCCCGTGAAGACACTCCGTCGAGCGGGCATGCTCAAATCGTGGGAGGCATCGATCCGCCGGCGGCTGGACGCGGCCACCATTCACCGGCGGGGAGCCGCGGGTGAGACCGGCCCGCGCGGTCGGCCTGTGCGGTTCCGGGGGGCCTCTTCGGAGCCGGGGGGCCAGGAAGGAGCCGGGGTCATGGTTGAAGCATTCTCGAAAGCGCAGCGGGGACGGACGGTGCTCTTCCTCGTGGTCTGTGGGGCGCTGGCAGCCGCTGCCGGCGTTGTCGGCATAGACGACAATCTCCCGGGCCAGTCGCTCGCGTGGCTCTCGGCCACCGCCCTGGTGCTCGCCTTCGTTCATCCCTGGAGGACCGCGAGGCGGTTCCTGCTCCTGACCGGAGCATCGCTTGTAGGCTTCGTCGTGTTCGCAGTCCTCAGCAGCGTGATGGAGAGCGCCGGCGTCGTCGGCGGAGGCGTCTTCTTACTTCTCGCCCTCTTCCTCTGCCCCGCTGGACTTCTCGTGGGCATCATCGGGGCGGTGGGCACATTCATCGCCTCCAGACGCGAGCACCAGCAACACGTGCCCCCGGGTTCGCGGGTGGCCTGACCGGCGCATCAGCCTGCGCGAGTGCCTGCCGCGCTTGATGCCAAGGTTTGCGCTCCCAGGTGCTCCTGCCGACGTGTCGTGCATCCGGACTGGGGCGAACAGGCCTGAATGCCGAGGGACGACGTAGAATGCCGCCAGCGACGCTTCGCTTCCGTCGGAGACCGAAGGCGAGGACCTGAGGATGGCGACACGCCTGGTGCGCTGGTATCGGCTGGATCCTCCGACGCTGCCTGTGAGGCACTGGCTGCCGGCGTACGAACGGCGCTGGCTGCGGCCGGACCTGATCGCGGCCGCCGCCGTTTGGGCCGTGCTCGTGCCGGAGGGCATGGCCTACGCGTCGCTCGCCGGCCTGCCGCCTGAGGCCGGTCTCTTCGCCGCGCTGGCGCCTCTGCTCGCGTACGCCGTGCTCGGCACCTGCCGGCAGCTGACGGTCGGGCCGAGCTCCGCCGTGGCCGCCTACTCGGCCGCCGCGGTCGCGCCCCTCGCGCTGGGCGACGCGAATCGCTTCATGGCGCTGTCGGCGCTGCTCGCCCTGCTCGTCGGTGTGATCCTGCTCGCGGCAGGCCTGGCCCGCGCGGGTTTCGTCGCCGACTTCTTCGCGCGGCCGGTGCTCACCGGTTTCGTCGCCGGCCTCGCCCTCGTGATCGGCGTCGGCCAGCTCTCCAAGCTGCTGGGCGTCGAAGGCGGCGGCACGGGGTTCTTCGGCAAGCTCGCGGCGATCATCCGCGAGCTCAGCAGCGCCAGCTTGGTCACGCTGGCCGTCGGCGTCACCGCGCTGGCGGTCATGTTCGTGCTGCGTGCCTACGCCCCAAAGGTGCCGGGCGCGCTGGTCGCGGTGGCGTTCGGGGTCGCCGCCGTCGCCGTGTTCCACCTCGACGAGCACGGCGTTGCGATCGTGGGCGCCATCCCCGATGGGCTGCCGTCGTTCACCTTCCCCAGCTTCAGGCTGCAGGACGTGGTCGATCTGTTGCCGGACGCTCTCGCGCTGGCGCTGATCTGCTTCGCGGAGTCGGTGGCGGGAGCGCGGGCCATCGCCGCCAAGCATCACTACGAGGTGGATGCGGACCAGGAGCTCATCGCGCTCGGCGTCGCCAACATCGGCGCCGGCCTGTTCCAGGGGTTCGCCGGTGACGCAAGCCTCTCGCGATCCGCCGTCGCCGACTCCTCGGGCGTGAAGTCTCAGCTGTCGAACATCATCCTTTTCGGCTTCCTCATCGTCACGATGCTGTTCCTCATGCCGCTGTTCCACGATCTCCCGGAGGCGGTGCTGGGGGCGATCGTCATCGCCGCCGTCGCACATCTGGTGGACGTCAAAGCGCTGCGCCGGCTCCGGCGGAGCGACCGCACCGATTTCGTGCTCGCCATGCTGTGCTTCGCCGGCGTCCTCGTGTTCGGCCTGCTCGTCGGGCTGGCGATCGCGGTGATCGTGTCGCTGCTGGCGCTCGTATGCCGCGCCTACCGGCCCAGCTTCGCCGTGCTCGGCCGGGCGCCCGGGGCGGTGGACGACGAGAGGCTGCGGTACCGCGGCATCGAGGATCGCCCCGATAGCGAGACGTTCCCCGGTCTGGTGATCCTGCGCATCGACGGCGAGCTCTTCTTCGCCAACGCGCGCTGGTTCCGCGATACCGTGCGCACCCTTGTGCGCGACCAGACTCCGCCGGTGCGCGAGCTGCTGGTGCACGTGGGCGCCGTGCCCCACCTCGACACCACCGCCGCGACGATGCTCAAGGAGCTGATCGGCGAGCTTCGTGCCGCGAACGCCGAGCCCGCTTTCGCGAGGGCCACGACCGGCCTCATCCACGACATGGAGCGCAACGGCATCGTGAAGCTCGTGGGCCACGACCGGTTCTTCGAGACAGTCGCCGCCGGCGTCGACGACTTTCTGTATGCCTCGCGGCGCGACGCGCAGCCGGGTTCACTCGAGGGCAGATGATCTCCTACATCATCAGACGCCTGTTCCAGCTGGTCATCGTGCTCATCGGCGTGACCTTTGTGACGTTCACCGTGCTCAGGCTGGTGCCCGGCGACCCGGCTCGCACACTGGCCGGGAAGTACGCGACCGAAGCTCGCATCGAGTACATCCGCCATCAGCGCGGCCTCGACCGCCCGTACTACGTCCAGTACCTGAAGTACGTGGAGCGACTCCTGCACGGTGACCTCGGAAGGTCCTTGTACAACGGGCGCGACGTCGCCCAGATGATCAGGGAGGCGGCCCCGATCACTATTCAGCTCGCCGTCGCGGCGGTGCTCATCGAGTTCCTTGGCATCCCTCTGGGCGTGTACTCGGCGCTCAGGCAATACAGCTTCTGGGATACCACACTCACCACGCTGGCGCTGATCTTCTGGGCGATCCCCGCGTTCGTGCTGGGCTACTTCGCCTTGTACATCTTCGGCGTCAAGCTGGGCTAGGTCCCTATCGGCGGGGTCGGGCCCACGGTGCTCGGCATCATCCCGTCGACCTGGGAGAGCCTCAGGACGCTCATCCTGCCGGCGCTCACGCTGGGGCTGATCGGGGTCGCCTACATCTCGTACATGCAGCGCGCCGCCATGCTCGAGGTCTCTCGTTCCGACTTCATCCGCACCGCGCGTGCCAAGGGCCTGCGCGAACGCCGCGTCGTGTGGGTCCACGGCTTCCGGAACGCCGTGACCCCGGTCATGACCCTCGCCGGCATCGACCTCGGCGCCCTCATCGGCGGCGCCATCATCATCGAGACGGTGTTCAACCGGCCGGGCATCGGCCTCTTGATCTACGGCGCGGTCGGCGCCCGCGACCCGGCGGCGATCGCCGGCGGCGTGCTGTTCGCGACGTTCTTCTTCGTCTTCGCCAACCTGCTCGTCGACCTCGGCTACGCCTGGGTCGACCCGCGCGTGCGGCTGGGCCACTAGGCGGGGCCCGGCCGCGTGGGGCGGTCACTGTGGCCGCAATCACCCCGTCCCGGTGAGGCAGACGACTCCCCTTCAGGCGTAGCCTCACGTCCGTCCACGAGAGTGGGCGTCGCGCGGAGGGAGGCGGCCGTGAGCCACGTCAAGGACAGCATGCACGTCGACGCTCCTGCAGCCGAGGTGCTGGCGTTCACCGCAGACCCACGTCACTGGGCGACGTTCATGGCGAACATGAGCGAGCCGTACACGATCAGCGGCGATGGGGGCGTGGATACGCAGGCCGAGTTCTCGCTCATCATGGCGGGCCTCTGCCGCCCGCACGAGATCTGGCGCGTGGTGGAGGCACGTTGCGACCCGGGCGGCGGCGGCCGGGGTCTCGCCATCGACGGGCCCCTGTCCGGCTGGCAGACCTGGGACTGCGAGCCCGACGCCGGCGGCACCCTGGTCACGCTGGAGATGGAGGGCACGATCCCGGCGAGCGTGCTCGGCAGGGTGGCCGATCGCCTCGCCGGCGAGAAGCTGCTGGAGCGGGACGTGCACCACAGCCTGGAGAGCATGAGGCTGCTCACGGAATGGTCCCCGAGGTGAGCCAGGGCAAGAGGCTGCTCAGTGCGTCCGCCGCCCTCGCCGTCCCCCGCGGCTCTTCGTCAGCCTGAGTGCGTGGCCCGGACGGCACGCAACGCGGGCGACGCGAGCCGCCCGGCAGCGGCAAGAGGGGGCGCATTGGCGTCCTAGTCGTCTCGCCCACGCGCGAGCTGGCGCTGCAGATCCTGGAGGAGGCGCGCGCGCTGGCCACTTTTGTCCCCGCGCTGCGCGTGGACTGCTGCATTGGCGGCACCAACATCAACGGCGAGCGCGGGCGCTACAGC
>CAIWHY010000133.1 GCA_903912585.1 uncultured Thermoleophilia bacterium
CAAGGCCAATGTCCTTCCAATACCGATGATGAACATCCTAAACGGCGGCGCCCACGCAGACAATAACGTGGACCTGCAGGAGTTCATGGTCATGCCGGTCGGCGCCGAGAGCTTCGAGGAGGCCCTGCGCATCGGCGCCGAGGTCTACCACGGACTCAAGGGCGTGCTCAAGGCCAAGGGCCTCTCCACCGCCGTGGGCGACGAGGGTGGCTTCGCGCCGAACCTCGGCTCCAACGAGGAGGCCATCCAGGTGATCATGGAGGCGATCGACGCCGCCGGCTACGAGCCCGGCGCCGACGTGCGCATCGCCCTCGACCCGGCCGCCTCGAGCTTCTTCGAGGACGGCATGTACGTGCTCGCCGGCGAGGGCCGCAGCCTCAGTTCGGCGGAGATGGTCGACTACTACGCCGAGCTGGTCGCCAAGTACCCAATCGTCAGCATCGAGGACGGCCTCGCCGAGGACGACTGGGACGGCTTCAAGCTCATGACCGACAAGCTCGGCGACCGCCTGCAGATCGTCGGCGACGATCTCTTCGTCACCAACACCGAGCGGCTCGCGAAGGGGATCGAGCTCGGCTGCGCCAACTCGATCCTCATCAAGCTCAACCAGATCGGCACGCTCAGCGAGACGCTCGACGCCATCGAGATGGCCAAGCGCGCCGGCTGGACGGCCGTGTGCTCGCACCGCTCCGGCGAGACCGAGGACACCACTCTCGCCGACCTCGCCGTGGCCACCAACGCCGGGCAGATCAAGAGCGGCGCCCCGGCCCGCACCGACCGCGTGGCCAAGTACAACCAGCTGCTGCGCATCGAGGAGATGCTGGGCGAGGTCGCCCACTACCCGGGCGCGGGAGCGTTTTACAACCTCAAGAAGTAGAATACTCATCACAGACGTGCGGAGGGCGCGGGCGGCCGGCAGGGTCTCCCGCGCCCGCGCCGCTTATGACCCAGGACCGACGACGCGGAGGATGCGCGAGCATGTACTGTCCCGAGTGCGGCAACGACGCCGGCGAGGCCAAGTTCTGCCCCGAGTGTGGCGCGGACCTGGCCAGCCTCAAGAACGCGATGAAGGGCAAGACCACGAGCCAGGCGGCGAGTGGCAAGGGCGGCGGCGGCCAGCGGCCGCCGAAGGAGCCGGCTGCCGCTCCGGCCGGGGCAGCGGCCCCGGCGCAGCAGGGCGGCCGCGGCCTCTCGCCGGCGATGATCTGGGGCGGTTTCGGCGTGCTCGCCGTCATCGTCATCGTCATCGTCATGCTCGCCTCCGGCGGCTTCGGCGGCAAGAAAGCTGGCGGCACCGCCTCTACTTCCTCGGCCACGCCGGTCATGGGCGTCGTGAGCGGCGACTACGCCACGCTGGTGCAGAAGGCCAACACCTTCTACGACCAGGGCCAGAAGCAGTTCCAGGCCAACAACGTGAACCAGGCCGTGGCCTACTTCCAGGCGGCCGCCATGACCTACGCCGCCGCCTGGCGCAAGCAGGGCACCGATCCCAACGTCGGGACCGACTATGCAACTGCGCTCTTCTACTCGGGCAAGGTCTCCGAGGCCACCAAGCAGGTCCAGGCGGTCCTCAAGGCCAACCCGAGCTTCCAGCAGGCCTGGTTCAACCTCGGTATCTACTACACGCACGAGCAGGCTCTCGCGACGCAGAACAACCAGCCCGCGGTTGCCAAGAAGGCGCGGGCGCAGGCCGTAGCCGCGTTCACCAGGGCGATCGCCATCAACCCGACCTCCCAGGTCGGCAAGAGCGCCGACCAGAGCCTCAAACAGCTGCCCAAGTAGCACTGACTGCCGGGCGGCCGTGGGCGCGCAGCGCGCC
>CAIWHY010000134.1 GCA_903912585.1 uncultured Thermoleophilia bacterium
CTGGCCTGCCTCGGCCTCCGCCGCGCGGCCCCCGGCTCCTCGGTCTAAGCATTTGCCTGCATCTTGCCGATAGCCGCAGTGAACAGAGCCTCCGGCGCGGGCAAGGACGATGCTGCTGCAAGGATCAATCCATCGCTTCGATCTGGCCGGCGTCCTGCAGTTCCTCGCGCAGGGCGCCTCCACCGGCGTGCTCGAGATCCGCGACTTCGAGGAGTACGGGTTCATCTATCTGGTGGAAGGGCAGGTCGAGGCGATCTCCCTGCCCGTCACCGACGAGAAGCTGGGCACGCGCCTCGTCAAGGCCGGCTGCCTCAAGGAACAGCAGCTCGCCGAGGCGCTCATGGAGGACTCGACGCTCTCGCACGACCAGAAGAAGCTCGCGCCGCTGGGGCAGCGCCTCATCGAGATGGGATTCACCAGCGAGGCCCGGATCCGCGAGGTCATGGGGCGACAGACCTACGACCAGGTGTTCGAGCTCGCTCACTGGCAGAACGGCATCTTCGTCTACGACGAGCCCGAGCAGATGCCCCACTTCCAGGTGACGATCCAGGGCGATGTGCAGGCTTTGCTGCTCGACGCCTATCGGCGCATCGACGAGGGCGAGAAGGCGCGCAAGGCAGTCGACGTCGTGGACAACGAGGTCTGCTACGCCTGCCCGCTCGCCGAGGAGTGCACCGCAGAGATCCGCGAGAAGCACCTCAAGAAGGACGTCTGCCTCTGGCGCGAGATGGGCGCCGTGCTCGACGAGGGCTACGACAGGCTGCGCGACTCGCGCCAGCTCTACCGCTCCCGGGATGAGGACGCCAAGACGATGCTCGACGCCTCGCTCGACTCGGAGTAGCGTTCTCCCCGCCGGCACGGCGGACGAAAGGGATCGAGATAGGCGAGTTGCGGCGCAATCCGGTCAACGGCAAGCTCACGATCATCGCGCCCGGCCGCGCGGCCCGGCCCACGGACCTGGACGCGCACGGCGCCGGCGGCGCCCCGGCGCCGTGCCCGTTCTGCGCCGGCAACGAGTCGCAGACGCCGCCCGAGGTGGATGCCCTCCGTCCATCCGGATCGGCGCCCGACTCCCCGCGCTGGCGCGCGCGGGTGGTGCCCAACAAGTACCCGGCCTTGCCGGGGATGCACGAGGTCATCGTCCACTCCCCGGAGCACGGCGTGGAGCTCGAGGACCTCGGCGATGAAGCCCTCACCGAGGTCCTCGAGCTCTGGAAGCGGCGGATCGCCGCGCAGCTCGCCGGCGGCGCGGCTGCGGCGACGCTCATCGTCAATCGCGGGCGACAGGCGGGTGCGTCACTCGAGCACCCGCACGAGCAGTTGTTCGCGACGCCGGTCGTGCCGCCGCTCCTGCTCGACGAGCTGCTTGAGTTCGACCGCTTCGCCAACCGCTACGGGGGCTGCGTGCTCTGCGCGGAGATGGAGTCCGCCGGGGAACGGGCCGTCATCGAAGGTCCGGTGCGGGCGTGGGTGCCGGCCGCGTCGCGGTTCCCCGGCGAGCTGTGGATCGCCCCCGGGGAGCACGCCGCCGACTTCCGTGAGGCCGACGTCGCGCAGCTCGCCCCCGCCCTGCGGCGCGCACTGGTCGCGACCCGGATCGCGACGGCCGGCGCGCCGCTCAACTTGTGGCTGCACACGGCGCCGGCCGATCTGCGCGGCGCCTATCACTGGCACATCGAGGTGGCGCCGCGCGTCAGCGGCCTCGCCGGCTTCGAGCTGGGCGCCGAGATCGCGCTCGTGAGCCTCGACCCGGAGGAAGCGGCCCGGGCGCTGCGCGAAGCCCTGCCAGACGGCTGAGCGCTCCGGCCGGCGGAGGTTGCGCTCCGGCCGGCGGAGGTGCGGCGGCCGCCCCAGAGCAGCTCAGTCCGCCGAGGCCGCCCCGTGCTCCAGCGCCAGCTGCCCGCACGCGGCCTCGATCTCGCCGCCCGGCGAGCTGCGCACGGTGCAGCTCACACCCACCGACTCGAGCCGGGCGCGCAGATCGTTCAGATCTGCCGTCCGCGGCCGCCTGAAATCGCCGCCGGTCTGGTTGTAGGCGATCAGGTTGAGGTGGTAGTGCGGCGGCCGCACGCGGGCGGCGAGCATCTGCACCTGCTCGTCGGTGTCGTTGACGCCGCGCAGCACGACGTACTCGAACATGAGCTTGCGGTGCGTGCGGCGCACGTAGCGCGCGCTCGCCGCGAACAGCTCGTCGATCGGGTAGGTGCGGTTCAGCGGCACGAGTGTGTCGCGCAGCGCGTCGGTGGCGGCGTGCAGGCTCACGGCGAGATTGAACTGCTCGGGCTCCTCCGAGAACCGGTCCATGCCGGGTACCACGCCGACGGTGGACACCGAGATCGCGCGCGCCGCCAGGCCGAACCCGTCCTCGTCGTTCAGCATGCGGCAGGCGCGCAGCGTCTCGTCGTAGTTGTGGAACGGCTCGCCCATGCCCATGAACACGACGTTGGTGACGCGGCGGTCCGCCGGCCTGAGCTCGCGCGCGAAGTGCAGCACCTGGTCGACGATCTCCTCGGCCGTGAGGTCCCGGCGCAGGCCGAGGCGCCCGGAGGCGCAGAAGGTGCAGCGCACGGCGCAGCCGACCTGCGTCGAGACGCAGACGGTGGCGCGCGTCGCATACGTCATGAGCACCGCCTCCACCGGCTCCCCGTCGGCGGTGCGGAACAGCGTCTTGCGCGCGGCTCCTCGCGGGGCGGCCCGCGTCTCCACTTCTTCGAGAGACAGCGGGCGCAGGCGCTCCGCCAGCGCCCGCCGCAGGGCCACGGGCAGCGTCGTCATCTCGGCGAAGTCCGTGGCGAAGCCGCGCGTGAGCGCCTGGTAGACCTGACGCGAACGATAGGCGGGTTCCCCAAGGTCGGCGAGGGTGGTGGCGATTGTCTCTCGAGAGATCACCGGGCCATTGTACTCGCGCCGCCCTCAAGGAATGGCAGTCCGCCGCGCGAAGGAGTAAGTCACAGCGAAACGAGGAACCTTTTCAAGATGGTGCAGAAATGACGACAGTGCAGATCGTCGGCATCGCCGTTGCGGCGGGCGTCGTCCTCATCCTCGTGGTCGCACTCGTGCTGACCCGCCACCGGGGCGAGACGGGCGAAGCATCGCAGGCGAGTCCCGGGCCCCGCGGCTCCTTCCTGGACGAGGCCCCCCAGGACTCGTTCGCCGGGCTCGGCAAAGCCGAGCAGCCCGTCGAGGACGTCACCGTCGATCCCGGCCTGGAGCGCGAGGCGAGGCGCGCCGACGAGGCCGCGCAAGCGGCCGCCGCGCCCGCGCGCCCAGCCGAGGAGCCTCCAGCACCCGCACCGACATCGCCATCCCCGGAGAGCGGCGGCCATGCGTCGCCGGAGTCCGCACGACCCGCCGAGGGCGGGTCCGCCGCCCCCGAGGCGGCCCCGGAGCCCGACGCCGGCGGGCGCATGGTCCCGCTCTCCTCCATCATCGTCACCACGAGCCGCAAGATGGTCGACATCCAGGACCCCGAGGTGCGGCGCATGCTCACCGACCTGGTCAAGTTCGAGATCGACCAGGCGACGCAGTTCCGCCGGGACGGCCAGACCATCGACGCGGTGCTCCAGCTCACGGAGGCCGAGAAGATCTCGCGCGCGCTCGGCATGGAGGACGCGGCCCGGCACATCCACCAGATGATGCAGGAGATCCAGGCGGGCTGACTCCCGCGGCGCGGAACTACCCCACGCAGCGTTGACGAGCGGGGCCGGACTGCCCCGTGTAGCGTTGGCGAGCGGCTCCGCTAGTTGGTCAGGGACTGCAGTGGAGCCGGAATGCGCCCGCCGCGCCGCAAGAAGGCGTCGTTGCCGGCCTGGCTGACCGCCATCACCGGCGCCTCACCGAAGAGCCCGCCCAGCTTCACCCACTCCCCGACCTTCTTGCCGTAGGCCGGGATGAGGCGCGCGCCCGTGGTCTTGGAGTTGATCATGCCGATCGCCATGACGTCGGCGATCATGCCGGCGAGCGAGTTGCTGGGGATGTCGCCGGGCACGACGATCATGTCGAGGCCGAGCGAGCAGACCGCCGTCATCGCCTCGAGCTTCTCGATGCTGAGGGCGCCGTCGGCGGCGGCCTTGGCCATGGCGGCGTCCTCGCTCACGGGGATGAAGGCGCCCGAAAGGCCGCCGGTGGAAGACGTCGCCATGGTGCCGCCCTTCTTGACGGCGTCGTTGAGCAGCGCCAGCGCCGCCGTCGTGCCGGGGGCGCCGACCTGCTCGAGCCCCATGCTCATGAGGATCTCGGCGATAGAGTCGCCGACCGCCGGCGTGGGGGCCAGCGAGAGGTCGATGATGCCCATCTGCGCGTGCAGCATCTGGGAGGCCTCGCGCGCGACGAGCTCGCCGACGCGTGTGATCTTGAAGGTCGTGCGCTTGATGAGGTCGGCGAGCTCGATGAGCGACGCTTCGGGGTGGTGCTCGACCACGTTGCGGACGACGCCGGGGCCGGAGATGGCGACGTTGACGCTGACCTCCGGCTCACCGCTCCCGTGCAGCGCCCCGGCCATGAACGGGTTGTCCTCGGGCACGTTGCAGAACACGACGAGCTTGGCGCACCCGATGCTGTCGTTCGCCGCCGTGAGCCTGGAGAGGGCCTTGATCACGTCCGCCATGCGCACCACGGCGTCCATGTTGATGCCGGCGCGGGTGGACGCCACGTTGACCGAGGAGCACACGCGCTGCGTGGAGCTGATCGCCTCGGGGATCGCCTCGATCAGCGCCGCGTCTCCGCGCGTGAAGCCCTTCTGCACCATGGCGCTGAAGCCGCCGACGAAGTCGATGCCGATCTCCTCGGCGGCGGCGTCGAGCGCGTGCGCCACCTCGACGTAGGCGGCAGGATCGTCGCCGCCCACCACCTGCGCTATCGGCGTCAGCGACACGCGCTTGTTGACGATGGGGATGCCGTACTTCTCCTCGATCTCGTCGGCCACCTTCACGAGGCGCCCCGCGCGCTGGACGATCTTGGCGTGGATGCGTTCGGCCGCACGGTGAGGGTCGCGATCGGAGCAGTCGAAGAGCGAGATGCCCATGGTCACGGCGCGCACGTCGAGGTTCTCGGACCGGATCATGCCGACGGTCTCGAGGATCTCCTGTTCGGTGATGAAGACCACCAGCGGCTCCTGACGGGAAGACGCGCCGCTAGATGCGGTGCATGAACTTGAAGATGTTCTCGTGCTGCACGGAGATCTGCAGCCCGATGCGCTCGCCGGTGGCCTCGAGGGCGGCCTTGAGGCTCGACATCGTGGTCTCCGTCTCGTCGAACGAGACGAACATGATCATCGTGAACATGCCGTTGGCGACCGTCTGGCTGACGTCGTCGACGTTGGCGTCCTGCTCGGCGATGGTGGTCGCGACCTGCGCCAGGAGCCCGTGACTGTCGAGGCCGAGCGCGGTGACGATGACCGTGGTGCGCATTGGGAGCCCCTCGGGAGCGGTGGGCGGCAAGAGGCGGATAGTATACTAGAGGACGACGCTCATGCCCCTTCCCCCCGGCTCCGCAGACACCGCGCCACCGCCCCCTCCCGGCCGCCTCGACAGCCTCGACCGCGACCTGTCTCGGCGTGCCGCGATCTCCTGGCCGCACCCGCGCTGGTTCACCTTGCCGCTGGGCGCGCTGTCGCTGACCGCCAACTACGGCATCCTCTGGTACGGGCTCTCGGCCCTTCCCTGGCTGACCGGCCAGCCGCGGCCGCTGGCCAAGGCGCTGTTCGTGGCGGTGCCGGTGACGGCCGTCGAGGCCACCGGCTTCGCGATCAAGCGCTGGGTGGCGCGGCCGCGGCCGCCGGTCGCCGACCCGTCGCAGCCGCGGCAGATCCCCCTGCCGCTCAGCAAGTCGTTCCCGTCGTCCCACGCCAGCATGGCGATGGTCGGCGTCTTCACCATCGGCGCCTTGTACCCATCCGCGGTCCCGGCACTGGTCCTGCTGGCGCTGGTCCTCTGCTTCAGCCGCGTCTACCTCGGCGTGCACTACCTCGGCGACGTCCTCGGCGGACTGGTGTACGGCCTCGCCTGGGGCGCCGCGTGGATCCTGCTCGTCCCGGCGCCTCACTGACGTGCCCGCCCTGCGCACACGCGGCGGGCGCCTGGCGATCATCGTCGCGGCCGTCCTGGTGCTCGTCATCGGAGTGGCCGCGGCCGGCATCTTCGGCAGCCGCGGCGGATCCCACTCGCGGCCCGTGCGGGCTTCGCGAGCCGCGGCCGCGACGCGGCACGGCGCCCTCGCCCTCGTCACCGCCCAGACCTTCGCGCGCACCATTCACCCCCGCGTGGCGAACACCTGGGGCGAGATCGGCGCGCGTACGTTCGTGAACGGCGTGTTCCAGCAGTACGCCTACACGCCGCGCACCCAGGAGTTCATCGCCGGCGCGGCCGGACGGCGCGTCCACTCGGCCAACATCATCGCCGTCAAGCAAGGCGACTCCGCCCTCCAGCTCGTCGTCGGAGCGCACTACGATTCGGCCGCCCTCGGCGAGGGTTACCTCGACAACGCCACCGGCATCGGGCTGCTGCTCGAGATGGCCGCCCGCCTCAAGACGCGCCCGACACCCTACACGCTCGCGTTCGTCGCCTTTGGGGCCGAGGAGAAGGGGACGCTCGGCTCCCGCTACTACGTACGCTCGCTGCCCGACGGGGAGCTCCGCAGGACCATCGGCATGATCGACCTCGACGCGGTCGCCGGCGGCGACCAGCTCTCGGTGACGAGCCGCTTCGGCGGCCCCACCTGGCTGCGTGACGACGCGCTCAGCGCCGCCAAGGGACTCGGCGTGCCACTGCAGAGCAGCCCGGCGGTCGCCGGTCGTCCGGCCGGCATCACTCTCGATCCCAGCGACGACGACTCTTTTGCGGCTGCCGGCGTCGCCACTGCCTCCTTCACGTCGCTCAATTGGAGTCTCAGCGGCAAGTACGGCACGGTCGTGACCGCCGAGGACGGCCGCCTCTGGCACAGCCGCAAAGACACCGTCGCCTACGTCGAGAAGAAGTACCCGGGACGCGTCGCCGGCCAGCTCCACGACCTCTCGCGCGTGCTCGACGTCCTGCTCACCAGCAAACTCGGGAGAAACCCGTGAAGCTCGGCATCGTCGGTCTGCCCAACGTCGGCAAGACCACCCTGTTCAACGCGCTGACCCACGCCAACGCAGCGGCGACCGCCTACGCGTTCACCTCTGCCGAATCCAACCTGGGCGTCGTCGCCGTGCCCGACTCGCGGCTCGACCGGCTCGACGAGGCGCTCGAGACGCCGAAGAAGGTCAACGCGACCATCGACGTGGTCGACATCGCCGGCCTGGCCGAGGGCGCGAGCCGCGGCGAGGGGCTCGGCAACCGCTTCCTCGCCGACATCCGCGGGGTCGACGCTGTAGCGCACGTGATCCGCGCCTTCACGAACCCCGAAGTCGCGCACGTGAGTGAAAGGCTCGACCCACGGGCGGACGTGGACCTGGTGGAGACCGAGCTCGTGCTCAGCGACGTCGAGCTGGTGGAACGCCGCCTGGACAAGACCAGAAAGGCGGCGCGCAGCGGCGACAAGGCGGCGAAGCACGAGCTGGAGGTGCTCGAGGCGCTGAACGAGGCGCTGCTCGGCGGACGGCTGGCGAAGCGCATCGAGCGCACCGCCGATGACGCGCCGCTGTTCCGTGAACTCGCGCTCGTGAGCGACCGGCCGGTCTTGTTCGTCCTGAACATCGACGACGACCAGAGCGCCGCGGGTGCACTCGAGCAGCACGCCGACTTCGTGGAGTGGGCGCGCGGCCGGGGCGACCAGGTGGTCGCCGTCGCCGCGCGCCTCGAGGCCGAGCTCGCCGACCTCGAGCCCGAGGACGCCGCCGAGTTCCGCGCCGAGCTCGGCGCCGATGAGGCCGGCACGCTCGCTGTCGTCCTCCGCGCCGCCGACGAGGTGCTCGGCTACATCACGTTCTTCACCGGCGACTTCCGCAGCAGCGAGTCGCGCGCCTGGCAGTTGCCGCGCGGCTGGACCGCCAAGCAGGCCGCCGGACGCATCCACAGCGACATCGAGCACGGCTTCGTGCGCGCCAAGGTCGTCGGCATCGCCGACCTCATCGAACTCAAGTCATTCCACGCCGCGGGCGAGAAGGCGCTGCAGCGCACCGAGGGCAAGGACTACGTCGTCCAGGACGGCGACGTGATCAACTTCATGCACACCGGCTGACGCCCGGCTCGCGGGGCGCGGCGCCACGACCCGATGGTCGCGCGCGCCGCGGCGACGGCCCGCGCCGGCGTCAACCGTCGAGAGCCTCCGCCGCCACGACCCGGTCGCGGCCGAGTCGCTTGGCGAGGTACATGGCGCGGTCGGCCGCCTCGAGCAGGGCTTCCTTGGAGCGCGCCGCCGCGGGGAACGCGGCGACGCCGATGCTGATCGTGAGGCCGCCCTGGGCCAGGTGGTGCGCGGCGACGGCGCTGCGGATGCGGCCCGCGACCTCGAGTGCCCGTGCCTCGTCGACGCCGGGCAGCAGGACGACGAACTCCTCGCCGCCGTAGCGCGCCGCCACGTCGTCACGGCGCGTGCACTGCTCGATCATCCGCGCCGTGGCGCGCAGCGCCTCATCGCCGGCGGCGTGGCCGTAGCGGTCGTTGTAGTCCTTGAAGAAGTCGAGGTCGCAGAACAGCAACGACAGGGCGCGGCCGCCCTGGCCCGGCTCCCCGACCTCCGCGGCGAGACGTTCGTGCAGATGGCGGTGGTTGTACAGCCCGGTGAGGCCGTCGGTGATCGCGTCGATCTCCGCCCGGCTCAGGCGCACCGCCGCCCTCTGCAGCGTGGAGACCGGCGTCTCGGCGCCCCGGGCCGCAAAGCCCCCGCCGCCCTCCCGACCCAGAGCAGATGTGTCGGCGACCACGGCCGCGACGATCTCCCCGTCGCCCCCGATGACCGGGACGATGGCATTGACCCACGCGCCGTGGTCGTCCACGAACAGGACGTTCGAGACTATGGGCTGGCCGGCGAGCACCTGGCGGGCCGCGTCGTCCACCATGACGTCCTCGCCCGGCGGGGAGAAGCTGTCCGAGTCGCTGTCCTCGCCGTCCACGACCACGACGCAGCGGCCGTCCACGTAGGCCTCGGTGGTCATGAAGCGGACCCGCGGATGAGCGTCGCGGACCTCGCGCAGGACTTGCTGGATGTGAGCGTACTCCGGCCGCTCCACGGACGCGTCGGCGAGGAGAGCCTTGTGCTCGGACGGATCGATGCGCGCCGCGGCCTCCTCGGCCGCGCGGCGCGACGTCTCGCGCAGGCGCGCGAGCCCGTCGAGCACGCGCAGGAACGCGTCCGTCATGGCGGGGTCGAACTGCTCGCCGCGGCAGCGCCGGAGTTCGGCCACGCAGTCCTCGTAGGAGCGGGCGGCCCGGTACGGGCGGTGCAGGGACATGGCGTCGTAGGAGTCCACCACGCACATCGCGCGCGCGATCTCCGGGATGTCGTCGCCGCCGAGACCGTCCGGATACCCCGCGCCGTCCCAGCGCTCGTGGTGGTGGCGCACGGCGGCCACGAGCTCCTCCGGGAAGAGCGGCCCGATGATGTCGGCGCTCACCGCGGGATGCTGGCGCATGAGCTCCCACTCTTCGGCGTTGAGCGGGCCCTGCTTGAGGAGCACCCGGTCGGACACGCCGATCTTGCCGATGTCGTGCAGGTAGGCGGCTTCGCGCACCTGCTCGATCTCTTCGCCGTCCCAGCCGAGCTCGCGGCCCAGCAGGACCATGTACGCGGCCACGCGGGCCGCGTGGCCGAGCGTGTAGTAGTCCTTGGCGTTGAGCGCCGTCGAGAGCCCCTTGAGGTTGCCGAGGTGCAGGCTCTTGATCTCCTGGTAGAGGCGGGCGTTGTGGGCCGCCAGCGAGAGGTGCACGCCGACCCGCTCGAGCAGCGAACGGCCCACGGACCCGAACGCTTCGGGACTCTCGCTGCCCAGCACGAGCGCTCCGACGAGCCGCTCGCGGTCGAACAGCCCGATGGCGGCTTGGGACCACTCGACGTCTTTGCCGGGGTGGCCTCCGATGGCGGCGCCGGCGCCGGCGCCGGTCGTGATCACGACGGCGTCGTGCTCGAGCTGCGCGAGCGTGCCGCCGGCCGGGTCACCCGGCACGGGCAGATGCATCCGCATCCAGTCGGGCTCCGAGGCATAGACGACGCGCCACTCATCCCCCTGGAGCAGCGACAGCCCAAAGCCCGAGACGGCCACCAAAGGCCGGAGACCGGCGACGGCGGCTTCGGCGATCTGGGCCATGTCCAGGCTCGCCGACGTGCGCGCCGCGATCTCGTTGAGCAGCTCCGCCTCGCGATTGCGGCGCTCGAGGCCGGCGAAGAGCACGGCGTTGTCCATCGCCAGCCCCGCGACGCGGCAGACCGCCTCGACGAGGTCGATCTCGTCGCGGGAGAATGCGCGCTCGCGGGCCGTGTCCGACAGCTCGATCGCGCCGTAGACAGTTCCCTGGACGACCAGCGGCGCGACGAGGAAGCCGCGCACGCCGCGCCGCCGCAGGGCCGCGCGGCCGCGCTCGCTGAGGCGCGGATCGGCGGCGCCGGCCGCCGCGATCGCGCGCCGGC
>CAIWHY010000135.1 GCA_903912585.1 uncultured Thermoleophilia bacterium
AGATGCAGCACGGAGATTTCTCGGCGTTTCTGAGCCGTAGCCGTAGCGCCCAGTCAGTCTCCTGAACCGCCCCATCTCTGCCGCACGGTCCAATCCGCTCGACTTCGGGGGCGGGTTCGGGCGGGCTTTCGCACCGGCGGGCAGCCGCCGGCCCAAGGGGCACCTGACAGTACGGGCAGGCCGCGGCATCCACTGCATGTCTCTGCCGACAGCGGGAACGAAAGGACGCGAGGTGAGCTCTATGGCGAGCGCACAGACACTTGAAGAGCGCTGCATCGAAACCATCCGCTTTCTTGCCGTCGATGGCGTGCAGAAAGCCAAATCCGGCCACCCGGGGATGCCCATGGGTGCCGCCGCCGTGGCGCACACGCTGTTCACGCGCCACCTGCGCTTCGACCCGGCCGACCCCAAGTGGCCCGACCGTGACCGCTTCGTGCTCTCCGCCGGCCACGCGAGCATGCTCCTGTACTCGCTCCTGCACCTCACTGGCTACGACCTGAGCCTCGACGATCTCAAGGCTTTCCGTCAGTGGCAGAGCAAGACGCCGGGGCATCCGGAGTACGGCCACACGGCGGGCGTCGAGACCACGACCGGTCCGCTCGGCCAGGGCTTCGCCAACGCCGTCGGCATGGCCGTCTCGGAGCGCTTCCTCGGCGCCACCTTCAACGGTGACGGCCCGAGCGTGATGGACCACTTCACCTACGTGCTCGCCGGCGACGGCGACATGATGGAGGGCATCACCGGCGAGGCCGCCTCGTTCGCCGGCCACCAGAAGCTCGGCAAGCTGATCGTGCTCTACGACGACAACCACATCACCATCGACGGCACGACCGATCTCGCCTTCACCGAGGATGTCTGCAAGCGCTACGAGGCTTACGAGTGGCACGTGCAGAAGGTCGCCGACGGCAATGACGTGGACGCCATCGACAAGGCCATCGCCGCCGCGAAAGCGGAGACGGGGCGGCCGTCGTTCATCGCCGTGCGCACGCACATCGGCTGCGGCTCGCCCAACAAGCAGGACACGGCCGGCGCGCACGGGGCGCCGCTCGGCGACGAAGAGGTCAAGCTGACCAAGGAGGCCTGCGACTGGCCCCTGGAGCCGACCTTCCTCGTGGCGGACGACGTGAGGAAGTTCTACGAGGAGGCCGCGGCGCGCGGCGCGGCCGCGCACGAAGCGTGGCGCCAGCGCCACGCCGGCTGGAGCGCGGTCGACCCGGGTCGCGCCGCCGCCTGGGACACGGCCTGGAGCCACGGGCTGCCGGCCGGCTGGGACGCCGATCTGCCCGTGTTCAGGCCGGAGGACGGCGCCGTGGCGACGCGCTCGGCCTCGGGCAAGGCGATCAACGCTCTCGCGCCGCGCGTCCCGACGCTCATCGGCGGCTCCGCCGACCTGGCGCCGTCCAACAACACCTGGATCAAGGACGTGCCGGACCAGCAGGCGGGTACGCCTGCCGGGCGCAACTTCCACTTCGGCGTGCGCGAGCTCGGCATGGCGGCGATCGCCAACGGCATGGCCGTGCACGGTGGCATCCGCCCCTACGTGGCCACGTTCTTCGTCTTCGTCGACTACATGCGCCCCGCCATGCGTCTCGCCGCGCTCATGGGCGTGCCGGTGACCTACGTGCTCACGCACGACAGCATCGGCGTGGGAGAGGACGGGCCGACCCATCAGCCCATCGAGCACCTCGCCATGCTGCGCGCGACGCCGAACTTCACGGACCTGCGCCCCGCCGACGCCAACGAGACCGTCGAGGCGTGGAAGATCGCCATGCAGCACGACGACGGACCGGTCGGGCTGATGCTGACGCGCCAGAACCTGCCGACCATCGACCGCACGAAGTACGCGGCCGCGAGCGGCATCGCCAAGGGCGCCTACGTGCTCGGCGACGCCGCGGCGGGCGGCGCCCCGGACATCATCCTCATCGGCAGCGGCAGCGAGGTCGCGCCGGCGCTCGAGGCGCACGAGCGCCTCGTGGCCGAAGGCGTGCGCTCGCGCCTCGTCAACATGGCGTCGTGGGAGTTGTTCCGGCGCCAGAACGCCGACTACCGCGAATCGGTCCTCCCGCTCGCCTGCAGCACGCGTCTCGCGGTCGAGGCGGGCGTCACCATGGGCTGGGAGCGCTGGGTCGGGGACGGCGGCGAGGTCATCGGCCTCGACCACTACGGCGCCTCGGCGCCGGCCGGCACGCTGTTCGAGCAGTTCGGCCTCACGGCCGACAGCGTGTACGCCAGGGCCAAAGCGCTGCTGTCCCGGTAGGCGCTGCGCGCATCCGGCGGCCGATGGGGCGCCGGGGCGGGACCCGCTCGCAGGGTCTTTCCCCGGCGCCCCGCGCCGCGCCGGCACGCGGCGGCGCCGTGGGATAGGCTACTCGCCGTGGATCCCTCGCACCGACCCCTCCTGTTGTTCGACCACGACGGCGTGATCGCCGACTCGTTCGAGGTGTTCTGCGCCGGCTTCCTCGAAGGCTGTCGCCACGCCGGGTTCGCGCGCATCGCCACGCCGGAAGACGTCGTCGATCTCTTCGACGGTAACGTCTATGAGCGCATGCGCGCGCTCGGAGCGGGCGAAGAGCAGATCCGTGAGGCGGTGGGGCGGTCTGCCCAGGCGCTGCAGATGGGGGCGGCGGCCGTCAGGCCGTTCCCGCTGATGCCCGAGGTCCTCGGCGAGCTGAGCGATGCCCGTCGCCTGGTGGTCGTCTCCTCCAACACCGCTGCGGTCGTGGAGGGCTTTCTGCGCCGCTACACCATCGGCGGGGTGGCCGAGATCGCCGGGGCGGAGGCCGGCCAGAGCAAGGTCGACAAGATCCGCGCGCTGCTCGAGCGCTTCCCCGGCGACGAGACCGTGTGGTACGTCGGCGACACGGCCGGCGACATGCGCGAAGCACGGCTCGCCGGCGTCACGCCGGTGGGCGTCGCGTGGGGGTGGCACGACCCGCAGCGGCTCGCGGCGGCCGGCGCGGAGCGCATCGCCGAGACGCCTGCCGATCTGCTGGCGATCGTCGCGCCGGAACTGCGCGCCGACTTCCTCGGCGTCGACTAGGGGCTTTCGTCTCCCGGCTTCGGGCCTTGGCTGCCCGGCTTGTCGCTCACCTCGTCGAGCGCGCGCAGCGCCTGAGTCAGGGCGCGCGCCCCGTCCTCTCGAAAGCCGCCGTTCTCGCAGAACGTCACCACGCCGTCGGCGTCCAGCAGGACCACGATGGCCCGCAGACCGCCGCCGTCGCCGAGGAAGGCGCGCGCCTTCCCCCCCTGTTCGTAGAGGGTCACCACGCTTGACCACTGGCGCCGGGGCACGCCGCCGCGCATGCCTCCGTCGATCATGCCCTGGAAGGGGCGCCAGACGACCGACGGGATGATCGGCAGCTCGTACACCGCGAGCCAGGGGGACTGCCGGCCGGCGAACGCGGCCCAGCGGTCGACGTCGGCTTGCGTGCCGCGCCGGTACGCGCACAGCAGCAGCGCCGGCGCACCGAGGAGGTCCTCCGGGATGCGCACGGTCTCGCCGGAGAGGGCTTGCCCGGCGACCGAAGGGAAGCGCCGGCCTAGGCGTGCGTCCATGCCGGCGCGTCGGGAGTGGACGTCGGGCTCGCGTTCATGCCGCGATTGTACTGCCGGCCTAACGCCGGTGACCGGTGCGCGCCTCGTCGCTCCCGCCCGGGCGGGAGGACTTCGGCCAGCCCCCCTCGCCACCTGCGGCGCGCCCGTCGCGGAGCCCGAACAGGCCGCGGCCGCGCTCCACGATGATCGGTGAGTAGGCGATCCGGTTGTTGAAGCTGGACGCTTTCATGCCGGCGGCGGCGCAGGCGCGCTCCAGTTCGCGCCGCTCCATCGGTCCCTCGTGCTCGCGGAGGACGCGGACGAGCGTGAGCTCCGTCGTCTCGAGGACGTCCGCCGGCGCGAGCGGCCGCACCAGCGCGACGCCGCCGCCACGCACCGCGACGTCGGGGATGCGCTCGCAGAGCTCGGCCAGGATGTACTCCGGCATGACGAACTCCCTCATGCGCTCGTCGCGGCGGATCCCTGCGTGGAGGTCGCCGAGGCCGATGCGGCCGGCGACGCTCAGGACCTTGAGCACGCGCGAGACGACCGAGTTCTTGGCGACCGACGCCAGATAGAACCAGCCGCTCCGGCGCTCGAGCCAGGCGAAGTCGTGCGGCTCCGAGACCGCGGCCGTCACGAGTTCGTCCTCGACCCAGACGCCGAGCGCCGCGGCGACGCGGCCGGTGATGTCGGAGATCCTCGCGGCGCCCGCCCTGCGCACCACCGCGTGCGCCGTGTCGACGATGGCGGCGATCACGTCGCGAGGGTCCTCGGACGGGTCCGGTGGGCTCGGGAGCGCGACCCGCAGGCCCTTGACCACGTCGAGCGTGAACGTGGGGTCGCGGCCGAGCACGGCCGCGGCCGTGAGCAGGCCGGCGGGATCGAACGGCCGCGCCGCGACGTGCGCGTCGGCGAGCAGGCGCGCGAGCGCGTGCGCGGTGGTCGGGGTGGCCTGGGCGGCGAGCACGAGGGCGGCGTCGAGCGCTGGCGCGGAGGGCGCCGGGGCGCCCGGCTGTGCCAGACGCCGCACCAGGCGGGCGCACAGCTGGCGCACGCGCTCCCGGGTGATCCCCTGGAACTCACGGCCGGTGGCCTCCAGGGTGGCGCCGCCGCGGCCGTCCCAGCCCCAGTGACGCACCGCGATGCGGGCCGTGCGGCCGGGTTCGGTGGCTTCGGCGATGGAGGCCAGCTCGGCCTCGAGTG
>CAIWHY010000136.1 GCA_903912585.1 uncultured Thermoleophilia bacterium
TGCGGGCCCAGGCCCATGCGCGGCCCCGCCTCCCGCGCAGCGTGTATGCTTGCGGCGACGCGCGACAGGCACGATCATGCCCTCGACCGCAGGCCAGACCGAACCTCCCTATGGCAGATCCCTCCCTCATCCGCACCGGCGGACCGGACGTAGCCCCGGACGGCGAAGCCGCCGCCGAGCCTCTGCCTTCTCTCGTCGGCGGGCATACGGCCGGGCTGGAGCAGACGGGCGCGCGCGGCATCTCGCGTGACGCGCGCCGGGCGTTCCTCACCGCCGCCGGCACCAGGGTCTTCCTCATCGCGGTGGCCCTGATCACGACGTTCACCGTCGGCCTGCGCGCTAGGCCGGTCTTCATGCGCGACCCGGCGCACATCGAGGTGTTCACCGGCTTCGCGCGGCGGCTGCTCGAGCCGTGGGCCAATTGGGACGGCGTCTGGTTCATCCGCATCGCCGCCGCCGGCTATCACTCGCACGCCTTCAGCCAGGCCTTTTTCCCGCTCTACCCGCTGGCGGTGCGCGTCGCCGCACCCTTCGCCGGCCAGTTCTACGTGGTGGCCGGCGTCGTCGTGTCCCTCGCCTGCTACGCGGCGGCGATGGTCCTGCTGTACCGGCTGGCTGCCGATGAATGCGGCTCGCGCATCGCGCTGTGGAGCGTGGTGTTCATCTCGGTCTTCCCGACGGCCTTCTTCTTCCAGGCGGTCTACAGCGAGTCGATGTTCCTGCTGCTCACGCTGCTCAGCTTCAGCGCCGGCCGGCGCGGCCGCTGGTGGCTCGCCGGCCTCGCCGGGCTGCTGGCCGCGCTCACGCGCAGCTCCGGCCTGCTCCTGCTGCTGCCCCTCGCGGTGATGTGGTGGGAGCAGCGCCGCGGGGCGCCCGTGCGGTTGCCGGGAGGGCCGGCCGCAGCGATTGCGCCGCTTGCCGGGCTCGCTTCCGCGCCGCGCCGGCCGTCGGCCATATCTCTCGGCTGGCTTCTTCTCGTCCCCGCCGGCCTCGGCCTCTACATGGCCTACCTGTGGCGCGCCTTCAGCGATCCGTTCCTGTTCAGCGCCGTCCAGGGATTCTGGGGCCGCCGCTCGAGCTTGCCGCCGGCGGCCGTCTGGGACGGCGCCGTGGCCGCCTACCACGGCGTGCACTGGCTCGTGCTGCACGGCGCCGGCGCGCTGCTCAACGGCCCTCACACCGCGTCGGGCGGCCTGCAGAGCGACGTGATCGCCAACCCGCTCGAGTTCCTGGCGCTCCTCACGGCGGTGGTCCTGGTCGTCGTCTGCTGGCGCAAGCTGCCCGCCGCGTACACTTTGTACGGGCTCGCGGCGCTCCTCTTCCCGCTGCTCTACCCGACGACGGCGCGGCCGCTGGACAGCCTGCCGCGCTTCCTCGCGGTCGTGTTCCCGCTCTTCATCGCCCTGGCGGCCGGCGTCGTCGAGCGGCCGGTCTGGCGCTGGGCGGTGGTCGCGCTGTTCGGCGGCCTGCTCGTGCTCGCCACCGTGCTCTTCGCGAGCTTCATCTAGCCGGCACGCGCGGGCGGTAGACGCGTTGCCGCCGGGCTCAGCGCCCGAGGTCTTTGAGCTCTTCCTTGAGGGCGGCGTCGAAGGCGGCGTCGTCGCGAGGCGCGGTCTCGCCGCCCTCCTCCGACTCGGTGACCGGCCGGCCCTCGTCGTCCACGGCGACGACGCGGTCGTGATGCGCCGCGTCCCCGTCGGCGATGCGGGGCACGGCTTCCTGGCTGCGGCGCATGAGCGAGAAGATCAGCAGCCCGAGCCCGAGCACGAGCGCGAGCGTGATGACGACGATGACGGCGATCGGAATGGCGCCCATCTGCTTGCCCCCTCGGCTGGCCGGACGTGATGGCGACACGCTATCAGCAAGGCCGCCGGATGTCCCGGCCGCATCCGCTGGGCGGTCCCGGCCGCACCCTACGCTTCGCGTCGCTTGCGGCCGATAGATACCGCGAGAGGCGCGCCGCGGCGGGCGGCGCGCGCAGACGAGAGGCCGACTTCGATGAAGGGCTGGCGCAGAGACGGGGTGGTCGTCGGGACGATGGTCCTGCTTGCCTGCGCGCTGCTTCTTGCGCCCGGCTGCGGTGCAGCGGCCCAGCCGGCCGGGCCGGCGACCGCGTCGCCGGGAGCGCCCGCCGCCCCGCTGGGCGTCGTCGCGCTGAAGGACGGTCGCGTGAGCGGCGTCGAGAGCGGCGGCGTGTCCGCGTACCTCGGTATCCCCTACGCCGCCCCACCGGTCGGTGCCCTCCGCTGGCGGCCGCCGCAGCCGGCGAAGCCTTGGGACGGCGTGCGCGCCTGCACGCAATACGGCGCCTCGTGCATCCAGGGCAACGCGCCCGATCATCCCGGCAAGGACTCGGGGGCGCAGAGCGAAGACTGCCTCTACCTCAACGTGTGGACTCCGGCGAAGACCCGGCACGAACGGCTCCCGGTGATGGTGTGGATCCACGGCGGCGGGTTCATCTCCGGGTCGGGGGCGCTGCCGGCTCCCGGCGGGACGATGCTGGGCAGCATCGAACACGTCATCGTCGTGTCGTTCAACTATCGGCTCGGTGCGTTCGGGTTCCTGGCGCACCCGCAGCTCTCGCAGGAGTCGCCGCACGACGTGTCCGGGAACTACGGGCTGCTCGACCAGATGGAGGCCCTGCGCTGGGTGCGCCGCAACATCGCCGCCTTCGGCGGCGACCCGGGGCGCGTGACGATCTTCGGGCAGTCGGCGGGCGGTCAGAGCGTCATCGCGCAGCTCGTCAGCCCGCTCAGCCGTGGACTCTTCTCGCGCGCGGCGTCGGAGAGCCCGCGCTATCAGGACCGCGGCATCGGGCTCTGGTCGACGCTCACGCTCGAAGAGCAGGAGCAGGAGGGCGAGGAGATAGCCGATGGTCTCGGCATCCCCGACGGGCCGGGGCAGGCGGCGGCGCTGCGCAAGGTGAGCGCCGCCCGGCTGGCGACGGCGACGGCGCCCGCGCCGCGCTCGCTGCCTCTGATGTTCGTGCAGCCGCCGCAGCCTTCGTTCCAGCCGGTCGTCGACGGCTACGTGCTACCGGCCGAGCCCTGGAAGCTGCTTCGCAGCGGGAAGTGGGCACACGTGCCGCTGCTCATCGGCAGCAACCAGGACGAGTGCAACATGTGGCTCTCGGGGCTGCCCACACCTCGCGCTGCGTCCGTGGCCGAGGCCGCGCGGCAGCGCGTGCAGTGGTTCGCCGGGCCGGATTGGCCGGGCCTCGACCAACGCTTCCCGGCAGCGCCTCCGGGCAGCCTCATGCCCCACACGAGCCGGATGATGACGGTCCTCGAGTTCAACGCCCCGGCGCGGTATGCGGCCAGGGTGGCGGCGGAGTCTCAACGCTCCTTCCTCTACTACTTCACGCGGGTGCCGCCGGGCGCCGACGCCGGCGCCGACCACGGCGAGGAGGTGCCCTACGTGTTCGGGCGCGTAGCGGCGCGGGCGCAGAAGGGCGTGACCGACGCGACCGACGTGGCGCTGTCGCGGGTCATGATGCACTACTGGGCGAGTTTCGCGGCGACCGGCGACCCCAACTCTCCGGGCGCGCCGACGTGGAACGCCTACGACCCGAAGACCGACAGGGCCTTGTGGATCGGTCCGGTCGCAGCGATGTCCGGTGCGCCGTATCCCAAGGCCTGCGAGGTGGCCGAGCGGGCCGACCGCGACCACTGACCGCGCCGGTCGCCACTGCTGTCCGCGCCGCTCGCGACCACCACCCGTCCGCAGCCAGACGCCCGTCCTGCTCGTCTGCGTGCGGTCGGCGTAGACACTTGTCCCATATGGACCGCGGTCCTGCGGCTGCTATGGTACTTGCGGGGCCAACCTCCCCTCTTAGCATTGACTCGCCAGGCTTTGCTTACCCCGGTTGGCCCCTTTTGTCTGCTCCGGCATCGGCGTTTGCCGGGGGGGCACCCCGGCTGCGGCCTCGTCCTCCGACTCGTGTCGTCCTGCACAAGGCCATGGCGCAGTGCGCGCCGAATATGTGGCTTGGGTTGAGCGACGGTGGCAGGACCCCCATAATCTGGGTTCGGCCTTTTGGCTGCCGACAAGGGAGTACGCATCCCATGATCGTGTTCGAAGACGTCACCAAGGTCTACGACCCGGACGTGGTCGGCCTCGAGGACTTCACCTGTCACATCGGCAAGGGTGAGTTCGTGTTCCTGGTCGGGCCCTCCGGTTCGGGCAAGTCGACCCTCATAAAGCTGGTCCTCAAGGAACTGCGGCCCGACACGGGGCGCATCCTCGTGGCCGGCCGCAACCTCGGCACGCTGCGCAACAGCAAGGTGCCGTTGCTGCGGCGCAACATCGGCTGCGTGTTCCAGGACTTCAAGCTGCTGCCCAACAAGACGGTGTACGACAACGTGGCCTACGCCCTCGAGGTGGTCGGCGAGCCGCGGCGCAGCATCCGCCGCAAGGTCCCGGAGATCCTCAGCCTGGTAGGCCTGGCGGAGAAGACCAACAGCCTGCCACACGAGATCTCGGGCGGCGAGCAGCAGCGCGTCAGCGTGGCGCGCGCGTTCGTCAATCATCCCCCGCTGCTCCTCGCCGACGAGCCCACCGGCAACATCGACCCCGAGACCGCGGTCGGCATCATGCAGCTCCTCGTGCGCATCAATCGCACCGGCACCACCGTGGTGATCGCCACCCACGACCGCGACATGGTCAACCGCATGCGCCGCCGCGTGCTCCAGCTCGAGGCCGGGCGCCTCGTGCGCGACGAGCGCCGCGGCAGCTACGATCAGGTCACCGAAGAGGTGGGCGATGCGTTTTAGCTACTTCCTCGCGGAGGCGTTCGGCTCCATGCGCCGCAACTGGGTCATGGCGATGGCGGCCGTGATCACGGTCTTCATCAGCACCGCCATCCTCGGCGCCGTGCTCGTCACCCGCGACAACCTC
The DNA here is from genome assembly GCA_903912585.1 of uncultured Thermoleophilia bacterium. Lineage (GTDB taxonomy): Bacteria > Actinomycetota > Thermoleophilia > UBA2241 > UBA2241 > CAIXSE01. The sequence continues at coordinate 4,897 of CAIWHY010000136.1, forward strand.
AACCAGGGCGCCACCAACCTCAAGAACCGCGTCATGATCGAGGTCTTCATCAGGGACAACTCCTCGCCGGCGCAGGTGAGCGCGCTGCAGCACAAGATCGACGTGCTCAAGTCTCAGGGCCAGGTCAAGGGCTACACGTACATCTCCAAGGAGCAGGCGCTCGCCATCTTCCGCAAGCGCTTCGGCGAGCGCATCGTCGCCAACCTGCCGATCAACCCATTGCCCGCCTCGTACCAGATCCAGGTCCAGAACACGGACAACGTCGACAAGGTGGCGGCGCAGTTCTTCAACGACCCCACAGTCGACAACGACCCCGGCACGCACAACGGCGTCAAGTACGCCAAGGAGACGGTGCGCAAGATGCTCGGCACCATCAGCCTGATCGAGAAGGGCATGTGGGTGGTCACGATCATCTTCGCCGCCGCCGCGGTCCTGCTCATCAGCACGACGGTGCGGCTCTCAATCTTCGCGCGCCGCCGCGAGGTCGAGATCATGCGCCTGGTGGGCGCTACCAACTGGTTCATCCGCTGGCCGTTCGTGTTCGAGGGCTTCATCACCGGCTTGTTCGGCGCCATCCTCGCCGGCGTGTTCGTCTGGGTCGGCAACTGGGGCATCGCCAACTGGATCAAGAGCACGCAGATCGACTTCCTGAGCCTGCGTGTGTATCGCCTCTGGTGGCAGGGCGGCACGTGGCCCCTCGGCCTGCTGCCCACGCTGGCCCTGCTCGGCGCCCTCCTCGGCGCCGTCGGCAGCCTCGTGGCGCTGCGCCGCCACCTCAAGACCTGAGCCTTGGTGCGCGCCCTTCGGACCACCATCGTCGTGCTGGTCGTCGCCCTCGGATTCCTTGGGGGCTACTTCCTGGGCTGGTACCTCCACGGCGAGAACGTCACCACCATCTCCAGCGGCCAGCGCAGCTCGGCCAAGCAGGCCGGCGCGCTGCAGCAGCGCATCATCGAGGAACTCCAGGGCCGCTACTACAAGGCGGTCGACGTGAGCAAGCTCAGCACTGCCGGAGTCAACGGCACCCTCAAGTCGCTCAACGACCCGTGGACCGTGTACCTCGACCCCAAGGAGATGGAGGCCTTCTCCATCACCGAGAGCGGCCAGTACTACGGCATCGGCGCCTCGCTCAACAAGACCGCCAAGGGGCTCACGATCTCGCAGGTGTTCCCGGGTTCGCCCGCCCAGAAGGCGGGGCTCAAGCCCGGCGACACCATCACGAGCGTCAACGGCACGTCCATCGCCGACCTCTCCGTCGACGTGAGCGTGCCCCTGATCAAGGGCAAGGAAGGCACCGAGGTCACGCTCGAGGTCCTGCCCGGCGGCAAGCCGCCCCAGAAGCAGGTCAAGGTCACGCGGCGGCGCATCGAGATCCCCGAGACCAGCAGCCGCATCATCCTCGACAAGGGCGTCAAGGTCGGGTACGTGCAGCTGTACCAGTTCGGCGGCTATGCGGCACGCGACGTCGCCCAGAACGTCACCGCGCTCGCCGCCAAGGGCGCGCAGTGGTTCATCCTCGACATGCGCTACAACCCCGGCGGGCTGCTCACCCAGGCCGTGGACGTGACCAACATCTTCGAGCAGGGCGTGGTCACGTCGACGAAGGGGCTGCACAGCCCGCTCGAGGTGTTCCAGGCCAAGGACCCGGTCGTCACGTCCAAGCCGATGGTCGTGCTCGTCAACGGCGACTCGGCCAGCGCCGCGGAGATCGTCACCGGCGCACTCAAGGACCACAAGCGCGCCGAGATCATCGGCACGCGGACGTTCGGCAAGGGTCTCGTGCAGACGATCGTGGACCTCGGGGACGGCTCGGCGCTCAAGCTCACGACGGCCGTGTACCTCACGCCGAACGGCACCGACATCAACCACAAGGGCATCCTGCCGAACATCGTGGTCGTCAA
>CAIWHY010000137.1 GCA_903912585.1 uncultured Thermoleophilia bacterium
CCTTCAGCGACGACGGCCGCCCGCTGGCCAGCGCCGCGCTCACGCGCCGCGCCCTGCAGTACGTCAAGGTGAGCGGCCGCTTCATCGCCATCCACGCGCAGGACGATTCACTCTTCAGGGGCGGACAGATGCACGAGGGCCCGGTCTCGGCGCGCCTCGGCCTCAGCGGCATCCCGTCGCTCTGCGAGAGCCTCGACGTCTCCCGCACCCTGGACATCGCCGAGTACGAGGATGCGGCGCTGCACGTGTGCCACGTCAGCACTGAGGCATCGCTCATCGCCATCGCGCGCGCCAAGGCCGCCGGCGTCAAGGTGACGGCCGAGGCGACGCCGCATCATCTGATGCTGAACGACGAGGCCATCGAGTCCCTCGACCCGAATCTCAAGATGAACCCGCCGCTGCGCGCCGAGAGCGACCGCAAGGCGCTGGTCGCGGCGCTCAAGAGCGGGCTCGTCGACTGCGTGGCCACGGACCACGCGCCGCACGCCCCGGAGGAGAAGGACGTCCCGTTCGAGGAGGCGCCGTTCGGCACCATCGGGCTCGAGACCGCCTTCGCCGTCCTCTTCGAGGGGCTCGTCAGGAGCAAGGCGCTCGACCTCGCCACGCTGGTGACGCGCATGAGCGCCGCTCCAGCGCGCCTCGCCGGCCTGCAGCCGCCGAGCATCGCGAAGGGCGCCCTCGCCAACGTGTGCATCGTCGACCCCAAGGCGCCGTGGACGGTCTCCCGCGAGACGCTGCGCTCGCGGTCGTCCAACTCTGCGTGGCTCGGGCAGCGGTTCGAGACCCGGGTCAAGTTCACGATCGCCGCCGGCCGCGTCGCCTGGGAGGACCTTGCCTAGTCCGGCGATCATCGTCCTCGAGGACGGCGCCTCCTACCGCGGCGAAGCGCTCGCCGGCCAGGGCGCGGTGGGCGGCGAGATCGTCTTCAACACGAGCATGGCGGGCTACCAGGAGATCGCCACCGACCCGTCGTACTGCGGGCAGCTGATCACCTTCACCTTCCCGATGAACGGGAACTACGGCGCCGATGCGGGGCGCGACGAGTCGGGCAAGGCGCACGCGCGGGCGATCATCGCTCGCGAGCTCACGAACTACCGCTTCAATCGCTCGTCGCGCCAGACCTGGCTTGACTGGCTGGCGGAGCACGAGGTGCTGGCGGTGAGCGGCGTCGACACCCGCGCCCTCACGCGGCACATCCGCGACAAGGGCGCGCTGCGCGCCGTCGTGAGCACCGAGACCGACGACGTGAAGCACTTGCGCAAGGCCGCCCAGGGATTGCCCAGGATGGGCGGCCTCGACCTGGCAAGGGTCGTCAGTACCGGCGAGGCCTACGAGGCGCCGGCACCCGAAGGGGCGCCGGCGCCCGACCTGCACGTCGTCGCCTACGACTTCGGCCTCAAGCGCAGCATGCTCCGCTGCCTCGGCGAGCGCGGCTTCCGCGTCACCGTGGTCCCCGCCCGCACGAGCGCCCGGGAGGTGCTCAAGCACGCGCCGGACGGCGTCTTCCTCAGCAACGGTCCCGGCGACCCGGCCGCCGTCACGTATGCGGTCAAGGCGGTCGAGCGTCTTCTCGGGAAGGTGCCCGTGTTCGGCATCTGCCTCGGGCACCAGCTCCTCGCCCAGGCGCTCGGCTACTCGACCTTCAAGCTCAAGTTCGGGCACCGCGGCGCCAACCATCCGGTCAAGGACCTGCGCACCGGCGCGATCGCGATCACGACGCAGAACCACGGCTTCGCCGTCAAGCACGACACGGTGGCAGGCGCCGAGATCACGCACGTGAACCTCAACGACGGCACGGTGGAGGGCGTGGCCGCTTGCGGCCGCTACGCCTTCTCGGTGCAGTACCACCCGGAGTCGGCGCCCGGCCCGCACGACTCGCTCCACCTGTTCGGCCGCTTCCGCGACGAGATCGCGCGCTTCCGCGCGGAGTCGGCCTGATGCCGCGCCGCGACGACCTGCACAAGATCCTCGTCATCGGCTCCGGGCCGATCGTGATCGGGCAGGCCTGCGAGTTCGACTACTCGGGCGCGCAGGCCTGCAAGGTGCTGCTCGAAGAGGGCTACGAGGTCGTGCTCGTCAACAGCAACCCGGCGACGATCATGACAGACCCCTCGCTGGCGACGCGCACCTACATCGAGCCGCTCGACCTCGCGACGCTCACGCGCGTGATCGAGGTCGAGCGGCCGGACGCGCTGCTGCCCACGCTCGGCGGGCAGACCGCCCTCAACCTGGCCATGGAGCTCAAGGGCGCCGGCGTGCTCGACCTCTGGGGGGTCGCGATGATCGGCGCCGACGAGAAGGCCATCCAGCGGGCGGAGGACCGCCTCGAGTTCCGCACCGCGATGGAGGAGATCGGCCTGCGCGTGCCGCGCAGCCGCCTCGCCGAGTCGCCGGAAGAGGCCGAGCAAGCAAGAGAAGAGCTCGGCCTCCCGCTGGTCGTGCGCCCTGCCTACACGCTGGGCGGCATGGGCG
>CAIWHY010000138.1 GCA_903912585.1 uncultured Thermoleophilia bacterium
CCTCGTCGACCACCTGCATGGCGTCGCGATCGCCGGTCACGACGATGGAGCCGACGCCTTGACGCTTGGCCTCCTCGGCCAGCGTTCCCAGGATGTCGTCCGCCTCGAAGCCCGGGCGCACGAGGTTCACGATCCCGAACGCCTCCATCAGCTCCGGGAACCGCGACCACTGCTGCGACAGGGCCTCGGGCATGTGCGGCCGCTGGGCCTTGTACTCCTCGAACTCCTCGTGCCGGAAGGTCTTCTCGCGCGCGTCCCAGGCAACGACCACGCTCGCGGGGCGGTACTCGTCGACGATCTTGAGCAGCATCTGGCTGAGCCCGTAGAGGGCGTTGCTCGGAAAGCCGTCGCGCGTCGTGATGCTCTCCGGCAGCGCGAAGAAGGCGCGGTACGCCAAGCTGCTGCCGTCGAGCAGGAAGAGGCGGTTCTCGAGTGCGGGGTCGGGCATGGGCGGATTGTACCCGACCCGGGCGCCCGACTCAGTCGCCCGCAGGCGGCGCCACCTCGTTGAGCACCAGCCAGTACAGCCCGAGGTGCTGGACCGCCTCCATGAACTGCGTGAAGTCGACCGGCTTGCGGATGTAGCTGTTGGCGCCGAGGTCGTAGCTCGCGGCGAGATCGCTCTCGACGTTGGACGACGTGAGGATGACCACCGGCAGGCGCCGCGTGAGCGGCTCCTCGCGCAACTTCCTTAGCACATCGAGGCCGGGGACCTTGGGCAGCTTGAGGTCGAGCAGCACGAGCTGTGGCAGCTCGTCCGGGGAGCGGTCCGCGTAGGCGCCGCGGCAGAACAGGAAGTCGAGCGCCTCGGCGCCGTCGTGGACGACCTTCACCGCGTTGGCGATGTGATGCAGCCGCAGCGCCCTCAGGGTGAGCTGCACGTCGTCGTCGTTGTCCTCCACGAGGAGGATCAGCCGCTCTCTGCTCATCCGCTTTCCCCTTCACCCAGTGTGAAATGCACGGTCGTGCCGGCTCCCACCGCGCCCTCGGCCCACACGTTGCCGCCGTGACGGCGGACGATGCGCTTGACCGTCGCCAGCCCTATGCCGGTGCCGGGGAACTCCTCGCTAGTATGAAGCCGCTGGAACGGCGTGAACAGCTTGTCGGTGTACACGGGGTCGAACCCGGCGCCGTCGTCGCGCACGAAGTACACGGCGGCGTGGTCCGTGTGCTCGACCCCCAGCTCGATGTGCGCCGTCGCCTTGCCGGAGGTGAACTTCCAGGCGTTGCCGAGGAGATTGACCAGCAGGATCTCGAGGAGCTTGGCATCGCCGCTGACGACGAGGCTCGCGGGCAGGCTCACGTCGACCTCGCGCGCAGAGTCCGCCGCGCGCAGGTCGTCGAGGACGTCCCCGGCGATCTCGGCCAGGTCGACCGGCTCGGGCGCCATCACGGCGCGCGTCACGCGCGACAGCTGCAGAAGGTCGTCGATGAGCTGGGCCATGCGCTGGGAGGCGGCGCGGATGCGCCGCAGGTAGTCCTGCGCGGACTCGTCGAGGACGTCGCCGTAGTCCTCGGCGAGCGCCAGGCTGAAGCCGTCGAGGGCGCGCAGCGGCGCGCGCAGGTCGTGCGACACGGAGTAGCTGAAGGCTTCCAGCTCCTGGTTGCTCTGCGCCAGCTCCTCGGTGCGCGCGACGACGCGCCGCTCGAGGTCGGCGTTCATCTCCGCCAGCGCCGCCTCGGCGGCCAGGCGGGCGCGGTCCGCGCGCAGGCGCTCGGTCACGTCCTCGACGACGAAGACGAAGTGGACGGCCTCGCCGTCGCCATCCCTCACGAGCGTCGCGGTGACCCTGGCCCATACCGGCTCACCGCCCTTGTGGACGAGGCACTGGTCGAGAGCGAAGGCGCCTTCGGGGCCGCCCAGGGCGCGTGCCACGCTCTCCAGCACGTGGCCGCGGTCCTCGGGGGCGGTGACCGCGTCGAACGTCAGCGCGCGCAGCTCTTCCTCGTCGCAGCCGAGGATGTGGCACATCGCCGGGTTCGCGCTGATGACCGACCGGTCTGGCCTCACGAGCAGCATGCCGACCGGGGCGTGGACGAACGCCTCCTGGAAGCGACGCTCGCTGAGTCGCAGCTCGCGCTCGACCCCCAATTGCAGGCTCATCTGCGCGCTCTCCCGGCGACGCCACACGAGGAGGACCCCGGCGCCGGCGAGGAGGATGGCGCCGATGACCCCCGCGCCCACGACGAGGGCGATCCTGCGCAGCGGCGCGTCGATCTCGCTGAGGTCGATCTTGCTGACCATGCCCCAGCGGGTGCCCGGGACCTGGCCGACGGACGCCAGCACGGGCACGCCGCGATAGTCGACGCCGGTCGCGAGCGCGTGCTCGCCCATGACCGCCCGGACCGCCGGCAGGTCCTTCCTCGTCAGAGGGAACTGCAGGCGCACTGCCGTGCCGGCCTTGTGGCGCAGGGTGTTGAGGTAGACGACGCTGGTGCCGCGGCGCTGCACGAGCAGCGTCTCGGCCGACGGGCTGAGGGTCGGCCAGCGCTGGATGAGCGGATAAAGGAGCTGGCCCGGGTCTACTTGCAGGATGTACGCGGCGTTCGCGGCCGCGCCGGCGGGCAAGCCGCCGGCGGCGGGCGCGGTGAACGCCATCGCCGGCCGGCCGCCGGGCCCGAGGAAGATATCGGTGAAGAGCACCTCCCCCCCGGCGATCGACTGCTTTGCAAACGACACCTCGCGGGCGCTGGCGGGAGCTCCCCGGAGGGGCTGGGCGAACACGCGTGCCCCCGCGGCGTCCACGATGGCGACGCGCAAGTCGAAGCCGGCGCGATAGGCGTTGACGATCGCGCTGATCTCAGGGGGCGCCGGCGCCGGATGCCCGGCGGCGACCCAGTGGCGCACGGCGGATCCGAGCTCCGGGTCCGCGGCCATCGCGCGCGCGACCTCCAGATGGCTCGCGTACCAGCGCGAGATCTCGCCGGCCTTGAGGTCGCGGATGGCGGCGAGCTGGTGGCCCTCCTGCGCACGATCGGAGGCCGCGAGCTGGCGGTACACGCCGTACCCGACGAGCGTGATGACGAAGACCAGGACGAGGAAGATCAGGAGCGGGGTCCGCAGGGACGGGCGCCCGCTCGCCTCAGCCGGCAGGGCCGCGTCCGGCGCAACGTCGCTGGAACCCTTTGGCAACTGGTCGTCCAAGCTTCCGGCCCCCCGCGTCCCTCGACGCGTCCCGACTGCTCGTCCGGCGAAGAACGCCGGCGCCCGCCAGTCTACTCTCGCCGTTTCACGAGTAGTACGTGAGTCCCGAGTGGCCCGCAGGTGAACTGGACGGCGTCGCAGAGCGAGCGCATGAAGTGGATGCCGCGACCGCTCACGGCCGAGGCCTCGGGCACGCAGACCGGTGTGGCGTCGAG
>CAIWHY010000139.1 GCA_903912585.1 uncultured Thermoleophilia bacterium
CTCGCGCGAGATCGTCCAAGCCAAATCCGTCTTCCTGCATCGCGGACCAGATGCGAGCGCGCTTCCCCCGGCTCGCCATGAGGCCCACATAGCGCGCCGGCGTGCGCAGCGCCTGCCTCAGCACATCGATGTCGTGCACGTGTCCACGGGTGACGATGACGACGTAGGAGTGCTCGGTCACGCCCACGCGTGCGAGGGCGCCGGCAAGGGGTGCGAGGACGACGGTGGCGCCTGCGAACCGCTGCGGGTTGGCGAACTCCTCGCGATCGTCGATCACCACGACGCGGAAGCCGGCGGCAAGGGCGACAGGAGCGAGCGCCTGCCCGACATGCCCTCCGCCGCAGATCAAGACGGTCGCGGCGGGCTCGAGGGACTCGACGAGAACAGTCCGGCCGTCCGGCAGCGTCGTCGGACCGTGGACGGCGACCTTGCCGATGGTCGCACGCAGGGTGCCGGCGTCGCAGGTCCGGGCGCCGGCGACACTGTCGTCGTCGCCGAGCAAGGAGTACTCGACGGCGACACCGCCGGCGTCGCCTGTGGCGGCCGGAAGGAGCGTGAACAGCCAGGCACGACGCTGCGCCCTTTCTGCCGCGCGGGCAGCGCGACAGACCTCCAGCAGCACCGAGTCACCAGCCGGAACGTAGGTGACGAGCACCTCCGCCGAACCGCCGCAGATCATCTCGTCCTCACTGCCGACGTCAGTGCCGGTGAGCCCCATGTCGGTGACGCGCGAGCGGCGTTCCTCGAGCACCTCGCGCGCCGCCTTCATCATGGTGAGCTCGAGGAGACCGCCGCCGATCGTCCCGGCGATCGAGCCGTCGCAGCGCACCAGCATCTCGGCGCCGGCGGCGCGCGGCGTCGAGCCGCGGTCGGCGGCCAGCTTCACGAGGGCGAAGTCCTGGCCGCTCTCGAGCAGTCGCAGGGTCTCGTCGAGGATCTCTCTCACGCGCACCTCCGGGAGCCGTGGTCTTGCTCACGCCGATCGTCCGCCAGCGCGGGTCGCCTGATGGCATGGTACCGTGCCGACGCGTGGATGCGCGCCCTCGGCGCAGTCCAGGCGGCGCGGCTTCGCCACGATCCGACGCCCCCGATGCGACCGCGGTCGGCCACGGGCCGAACGCGCCGGCTACGCCGAGGGGTCCACATCGGGCGTCTCCGCCGGTCCTCCGGCGGGCCTTGCATACGGCGCGTTGCCGAAATGCTTGCGGTACAGCCGGTCGAGCATGGCATCAGCCTCGTCGATGAGCCCCTTGAAATGGAGCAGCACCTGACGGGCGTCATCGGTGAGCACGGAGCCGCCGCCGCTCGGACCGCCGGCCTGGCGCTCCAGCAGCTTGAGGCCGAAGTGAGCCTCTGCCTCTCGCATGATGGTCCACGCCTTGCTGTAGGCCATGCCCATAGTCCTCGCGGCTTGCCGCAACGAGCCAGTCTCGTCGGTCAGCACCAGCAGATCGTAGATACCTTGGCCGAAGAAGATCTCGCCGTGCTCGTGGAGGTAGACGCGGTGGCCGACGTTGACGCGCGGTTGATCCACCGCGCTGTACCGCTCGGCATCGTGTTTGCTGAACGTCCTGATCCGACGGCCCCGTCGCCTACTCGCGGAAGGGTCATCGGCTGAGTTGACTTCGGTCATCTGCCTCCCTTCATGGCGTCCGTGCCCGCAGAGACGCAGACTCAGGCGCTGGTCGGCCGTCGCATCAGTCCAGGTCGAGCGACCCCGCCTCGCGCGTCAGCGACAGGCGCTCCAGTGTCTCGCGGCTGGGGACAC
>CAIWHY010000140.1 GCA_903912585.1 uncultured Thermoleophilia bacterium
GGCGGCATGATCCCCAAGATGGCCGCCGTGCGCACGGCGCTGGCCGGCGGCGTGGACAGAGCCCACATCATCGACGGGCGCGTCGACCACGCCCTGCTGCGCGCCGTGCTGACGGAGCAGGGCTGCGGGACCACCGTCACGCTAGCGTAGGGCGGGCGAGCACCGCCGGCCGATGCCCGAGTGACCGGTGCGGCCGCCTCCTGATATCCTCGTCACATGCCTGACCGACGCACGCGTAGACCCGTGCTCGCACGAGCGCGACTGCTCGTCGATCCACGCAAGATCGAAGAGAACACCCGCGCCGTCTCCCGGATGCTTCGGGGGATCGACGTCGTCGGTGTCACGAAGTGCCTGGTCGGCGCTCCCGAGGTCGCGCGGGCGATGCTCGCCGGGGGCGCGATCGCGGTCGCGGAGTCCAGGCACGAAGGAGCGCAGCGCCTGCGCGACGGCGGGATCACCGCACCCGTGTGGCTGCTGCGCATGCCGTCGCCGGCACGCGCCGCCGACACCGTCAGACTCTTCGACCTTTCGCTGGCGAGCGAGATCGAGACGTGCGAGGCGCTCGACCAGGCCGCCGGCGAGCTCGGCGTGCGCCACAAAGTGGTCGTCATGGTGGAGCTCGGCGACCTCCGCGAGGGGGTCATGCCCACGGAGGTGCCGGCCTTCACCGCTGCTCTGCAACGTCTGCGCAACCTCGACTTGGCCGGGTTGGGCACCAACCTGACCTGCTACGGCGCCGTCGTGCCGGACGAGCGCAACATGGGCGAGCTGATCGCCCTGGCCCGCGAGACGGAGCGCCGGGTCGGTCACCCGCTTCTCGTGAGCGGCGGCAACTCCGGCAGCGTCCCCCTCGTGACCGCCGGGCGGATGCCGGACGGCATCGACTCCCTGCGCATCGGCGAGACCATCCTGCACGGACTCGACACGCTCACGCGCTGGCCCATCGCGGGTCTTCACACCGATGCGTTTCACCTCGAGGTCCCGGTCGTGGAGGCGCGGACGAAGCCCAGCCGTCCATATGGGGGCACCGCGGAGACCGCCTGGGGCGACAAGCCCATGTTCGAGGACCGCGGGGTACGACGACGCGCCATCTGCGCGCTGGGCCGACAAGACTGTCGCGTGGAAGGCCTCACGCCCACCGACCCGCGCGTCTACGTGCTCGGCGCTTCGAGCGACCACCTCGTCCTCGACATCGAAGGGATGCTCGACCCGCCACGCCCCGGCGAAGCCCTGGGCTTCCGGCCTGACTACGTAGCGACGGTACAGCTGGCCACTTCGCCGTTCGTGGACAAGGTCTTCCTGCCGTCCTCCTGACCTACCTCCGGTGCCGCGCTCTCGCGACGCGCCCGCCGCACGCAGCGCACACCGGCGCCTGCGCGTTCTCGCGGAGGCCGAGGTTAACATGACTTCACATGCCTTCGCGCAGCTTCGCCGGCTTCCCAGCCTCCGCTCGACCTCCGCCCAGCATGCTCCCAGACCAGTGTCCTAGCCTCCAATGGACCCGCCTCGGCGAACCCGGACGAGTGGAGCCCTCGCACCCATGAAACGATCGACCCTCAACTACTGGGTAGACCTCGCCACCGGCGCGGCCTTCCTGGTCTGCGCCGTGACCGGCATCGTGTTCCTCTTCCCGGCCGTGGTCCACACGAGCATCGGCGCGTCGCCGTCCATCCTGTTGACGCCCGCTCTCTGGTGGCACAAGGTCCACGACTGGTCGGGCGTCGTGATGGTCGCCGGCACGGCGCTGCACCTGGCCCTGCACGCCCGGTGGATCGCCACTATGACGCGCCGGACGTTCGGCGCCGGGGCCGGCACAGCGGCGGCAGGCGCCGTGCGGCCGACTCCAGCAGAGCGGCCGAGCCCGGCAGCGCCACCGTCCCCCGTCATTGCCGCGGCCGACGCAGCCCAGATCGGCACCTACGCGACGCCACACGCCGCAGACGCCGCCGCGGCGGCGTCGCTCCGGCGCCTCGCCGACCTGCGCGCCGAGCGGCACCACGAGCACGAGCAGCGGAGGTCGCGCCGGCGGTTCCTCGCCGGCGCCGGCGCTGTCGGTGGCCTGGCGCTCCTGGCCGGCGCCGGCCTCATCGGGCGCGATGTCATGACCGCAGCCGCTGCGACTTCCGACACCAGCACGTCCTCCGGCGGCGCCTCGGGCGGCGCGAGCAACTCCACGGCGGGCGGCTCCGGCGGCCAGTCCGGCGGCTCCGGGCAAGGCTCCGCCGGCTACGGCCAGAGCACGGGCGGCAGCCAGAGCGCCTCGTCGTCCGGCTCCGCGCGGGTCGTCGTCAACGACTCGGCCTGCGTCGCCTGCGGCCGCTGCATGCAGATCTGCCCGCAGGGCGTGTTCGACTGGAGCGGCGCCGGCCGCGCGGCCGCCCAGAACCCGGACGCCTGCATCCGCTGCGGACGGTGCCTGCAGGTGTGCCCGGCCGGAGCGATCACGGTCAGCGCCTAGCCTGAAGCCGCGCGAACGGAGCGCCGGCGCGTGAGCCGGGCGCGAGGGGGCCGGTCCAGCGGCCCGGCGTGACAGCGCCGCGGCCGTCAGATCCCGGCGCTGCTCCGCATGAGGGCCACGACGGCGTCGCCGGGGAAATGCGCCAGGAGCGCGCCGCAGCAGGCGAAGATGTAGTCGGCGTCGAGCGCGCAGCGCGCGTCCGCCGGCGGCAGCAGCCGCTCACCGCCGCCCTTGCCGCGCGTGTCGGCGAGGATCGCTTCGCCGCCCGGCAGCCGCGTGAGCGCGCCGCCGGTGCCGATGAGCAGCCGGCAGGCGCTGAGGTCGCGGCCGCGGGCCACCGTCTGGCGGCCGGTGGGCGTGTAGAGGTGGGCGAGCTGGCCGGCGTGGCGCTGGACGCCGGCCACGGCGGCGTAGTGCGTGAGCGTCAGAGCCGCCTCGATCTCCTCGCGCGTCCGCGGCAGCGGCGGCGGCAGGTGCCGCGGGCGCTCCTGCCGGGCGAGCATCTCGACCACGTGCTGCGCGCTCACGTAGGTGCCGAGGTCGCCCTCGACCGTGCGCTTGCTGTGCGGCTGCGGCTCCAGCATCAGCGCCGCGACCTCTGGGCTGCCGTCGGTGACGGAGTGCACGTCGGTGGTGGCGCCGCCGACGTCGACGACCACGAGGTCACCGACCTCCGCGGCGAGCCGCTCGGCGGCGATCAGCACGGCCCCGGGAGTGGGCAGGATCTTGCCGTTGACGACCTCGCCGATGCGCTCCATCCCCGGCGCGTGCGTGATGTGCTCCTCGAAGGCGTCGTGGATGACGGCGCGCGCCGGCACGATGTCGAGCTCGTCGATGCTGGGGTAGACGTTGTTCGTCAGCCTGACCTTGAACCCGGCCGCCTCGAGCAGTTCCTGCGCGTCGGAGCAGACTACCGAGTTGCCGCCGTACACCACGATCGGGCGTATCGGCAGTTCCGCGAGGCGCCCCGCGTTGAAGAGGACCGTGTCGCAGTCGCCGCCCTCGACCCCGCCGGCGAGCAGGATGAGGTTGGGCCTCGCCGCCTCGATCGCGAGCAGGTCGTGGTCGCGCAGGCGGCCGGCTGTGACATACTCCACGACGCCGCCGGCCCCGAGCGCGGCCTCGCGCGCCGCCATGGCCGTCATGCGCTGCGTGAGGCCGTGGACGGTCATGCGCAGGCCGCCGGCGGCGGAGCTCGTCGCCAGCGTCTTGAGCGGCGCCAGCGGCCCGGTGGCCGCCTCCAGCTCCGCCCGGGCGGCGCTGACGCCGATGGTCACGTCGCCGTCGGCGACGCTGGTGGCGGCGACGCC
>CAIWHY010000141.1 GCA_903912585.1 uncultured Thermoleophilia bacterium
AGGATCCCGCGGCGCACATGCTCCTCGTGCGCGACGCCTTCCCCGAGGTCTACGAGCGCACCTACAAATTCCTCAACGTGCTCGACTTCCTGAACCTGCGCCTCACCGGCCGCTTCGTCGCCACCTACGACTCGATCCTAACGAGCTGGGTGACCGACAACCGCGACGCCGACGGCGTGCGCTACGACGCCGGCCTCGTGCGCGACTGCGGCGTCGATGCGGAAAAACTGCCGGAGATCGTGAAGTGCACCGAGGTGCTCGGGCCGCTGACCGCGGAGGCGGCCGAGGCGCTCGGGCTGGCGCCGGGCACGCAGGTCGTCGCCGGCGCCATCGACAACACCGCCGCCGCCGTCGGCGCCGGCACGACCGGCGACTACGACGTGCACCTCTACGTCGGCACCTCATCGTGGATGGCGGCGCACGTCCCCTTCAAGAAGACCGACATCTTCTCGAGCCTCGCTTCGGTGCCCTGCGCGGTGCCCGGCCGCTGGCTGCTGACGGCGCTGCAGGCCACGGCCGGCGGCAATCTCACCTTTCTGCGCGACAACATCCTGTACCACAAGGACGAGCTGCTCGCCGCAGAGAAGCAGCCCGACGTCTTCAAGATCTTCGACCAGATGGCGGCGCGCGTGCAGCCCGGCAGCAACGGCGTGCTCTACACGCCGTGGATCTGGGGGGAGCGCGCGCCGGTCGACGACCGCACGCTGCGCGCCGGCCTCTACAACCTCTCGCTGGGCAGCACGCGCGAAGACGTGGTGCGTGCCTTCCTCGAGGGCGTCGCCCTCAACACGCGCTGGCTGCTCGAGCCGGTGCGCAAGTTCCTCGGCCGGCCCGTGAACGCCCTCAGCCTCGTCGGCGGCGGAGGCAGCTCAGCCGTCTGGTGCCAGATCTTCGCAGACGCGCTCGGCGTCGAGGTCCGGCAGGTCAGGGACCCGATCCAGGCGAACGCCCGCGGGGCGGCGTGGATAGCCGCCGCGGGCCTCGGCGAGATCGCCTTCTCGGACGTGCCGGGGCTCGTCGAGATCGAGCACGTCTTCGCCCCCCGCCGGGAGCACCGCGCGGTGTACGATGAGCGCTACCAGACCTTCCTCGAGATCCACAAGCGGATGCGCCCCCTCTTCCGGCGCATCAACAAGGGGGCGCAATGAGCGCAGGTCTCTCGATGAACGCGCGGGTCTCACGATGAATGAACCGGTCGTTCGGTGAGCGAGCAGCTCCCGGGCCAGTACCGCGTGTACGGCTACCGCTGGGTCGTCCTCGCGGTCTTCATGCTCGTCAACTTCACGATCCAGATCCTCTGGATCAGCTACGCCACCATCATCAGCGAGGCTTCGCACTACTACGGCGTCTCCCACCAGATGATCACGCTGCTCTCGATGGTCTTCATGATCGCCTTCATCCCGCTCTCGCTGCCGGCCGCCTGGGTCATCGACACGCGCGGCTTTCGCGTCGCCGTCGGCTTCGGCGTGATCCTGATGGGCGTGTTCGGCATCACCCGCGGCCTCGCCGGCTCCAACTACGCCCTGGCGCTGGCCAGCACGATCGGCATCGCCATCGCGCAGCCCTTCCTGCTCGACGCGTGGACCAAGGTCCCCGCCAACTGGTTCCCTGCCCGCGAGCGCGCGACGGCGGTCGGCCTCATCACCCTCGCCAGCATGCTCGGCGTGGCCGCCGGCATGGGCCTCTCGGGCTTCCTTGTCGGCGTCATGTCGATCGGCACGATGCAGCTCGTGTTCGGCCTCCTGGCGGCATCGTCGGCGGTCGCCTTCCTGCTGCTCGCCCGCGAGCGCCCCGCCACGCCGCCCGACCCGTCTGGCGTGGAGGTCCGCGCCCTCATGCTGGACGGGCTCAAGCACGCACTCACCGTCAAGCCGTTCCTGATCATGCTCGGCGTCGCCTTCGTGATCATGGGCGTCTTCAACGGCGTCACCTCGTGGGTCGGCGACATCATCCTGCCGCGCGGCTTCGGGTCGACGGATGCGGCCATCCTCGGCGCCGTGATGCTCGTCGTCGGCGTCGTCGGGGCGGTCGTCCTTGGCGCGATCTCGGACCGGCACGGCAGGCGCGTGCGCTACCTCGCGCTGGCCCTCGCCCTGGCGGTCCCCTGCCTCGTCGGCGTCGCGTTCATCTCCACGCTGTGGCTGCTCTACGCCGCCGCGGCCCTGCTCGGCTTCTTCATCGTCGGCGCGCTGCCGATCGGCATGCAGTACGCGGCGGAGGTCACGCAGCCCACGCCGGAGGGCACGTCCAACGGGCTCATCCAGCTCTTCGGGCAGTGCTCGGTGGCCTTCGTCTGGGTGATGGGGGTGCTGCGCACCGGCAACGGCTCGTTCACGGTGTCGCTGGTGCTGGCGAGCGTGCTTCTCGCGGTGAGCGCTCTTGTGGTGTCGCGCCTCAAGGACGCGGCGCCCGCGGCCGGGCGCATGGCCGCCCCTGGCCCCGACGCGGCCGCGGCGGCGCTGCCGGCCTCAGCGGACCTCGAGGCCGGCTGATCCGACGCGCCTCTGGCGGTTGCCGGCCGCGTCCGTCGCGTAGACGTAGTAGCGGTAGGCGCCCTTCGCCAGCTGGCACCAGAACGTCGCCTTCTGTGGAGCGTCCACCCTGCGGGTACCGCAGGTCAGCCTGAGGACGGTGGCGCCGGCCTTGTCCTTGACGACCACGGTGACCGTGGCGCTCGCGCTGCCGGGTCGCGCGTCGGCGACGGTGAACGGCAGCGAGGCGAGCTTGCCGCGCCGGGCGACCGCCTTCTCCGCGCGCGTCACCGGCGGTGTCGTGTCGAGCATGATGCTCGCGCCGACCGTGGAGACGGCCCGGTCGAAGTCGCGGTAGCTCGCACTCACGCTCTTGAGCCCGTCGCCGGGTGACAGCAGCCATGTGGAGCTCTCGGCATAGGCGCGCCAGCTCGTCCAGGCCACGCCGGTAGTGGAGAACCGGACGCGGCAGGCGCTGGAGCGCCAGGCGACGCCCTCCAGTGCGGGCGCCACGGCCGCGGACATGATCGCGTAGCCGACGCTCGTCGGGTGGACGGTGTCGGCGTAGTAGACGGGGTCGAGGTTGGCGCCGTCGGGGCCGATGCGCGGATCGGCGGCCACGTCGGCGAGCCCATCGGCAAAGGTCGGCCATTGCGCGCGCAGCATGTCGTCGTAGACGGCGCGCGCCGCGTCGAAGCCCACCGGTTCGCTGCGCGGCAGCAGCGTGAGGACGACGACCTCGAAGCCGGCGGCGCGGCGCGCGGCGCAGTAGGCGCGCAGAGCGTCGAGGATGGTCTGCGGGTCGCCGCCGGCGGACAGGTCACCACCGCCGGCCATCACCACACAGATGTTGGCGTCGGCCAGGGGGTCGTAGTGCGGATCGACCCGAACGGGCGCTTGGGCGATCATCTCCGCCAGGGTCCGGTTGGCCGAGGTCGACTTGTAGCTGATGCAGGTGTGATCCAGCAGCGCCCGTGTCTGCCGGCTGAGCTCCTCGCCGTCGGTGGCCGTGCCGCCGCGGACGATGCTGCCGCCCTCCCAGACCAGGACTCCGCGCGAGAAGAAGGGCGACTCGCCGCCGTCGCCGATGAGGACGCGGCGGTCGTTGGTGACCGCGGCGCCGGCGTTGATGGTGAACTCGCCGTTGAGTACCGGCGGCACGGTGGGCTCGGCGACGACCGGCGCCGCGGCCAAAGCCGGGGCCGACGTGAAGAGGGCACCCAGAAGCACGCCGCCGCAGGCGGCGATGAGCAGG
>CAIWHY010000142.1 GCA_903912585.1 uncultured Thermoleophilia bacterium
CCCGGCAGCGCCGCCGCGCGGTGCTATCTCCGGCACCGCGTCCTGCCGCCCTGCCGTCCTGCCGTCCTGCCGTCCATCGACGTTTCTGGCTCCGTCTCGCAGGGCACCCACAGCCATACAGGATGAAACGACTCCGATTTCCGTGACCCTGCAGGACCGGTTCTGGGAGGGATGACGATGAGACTCTCCACCACAACGTTGGCGCGCGGCGCTGCGACGCGGCCCTGGCTCACGGTCGGCGTCTGGGCGGCCGCCCTCCTGGCGGCGGCGGCCGCGATCGTGTTCTTGCTCCCCGGCAGCCTCACCGCGCAGTACACCTTTCTGAACAACCCCGGCTCCAAGACGGGGCAGAACCTTCTGGCCAGCAGGATGAACCTGCCACAGAAGGCCAACGAGGTCGTCGTCGTGCGCTCCCGGACACTAACGACGGCGGACCCCGCGTTCCGCGCCGCCGTCCTCTCCCTGCAGGCCAAGATAGCCGCACTCGGCCCGAGCGTCGTCGACAGCGTCGGCAGCGCCTTCCGCGGCGGCACGCCGGCGCTGATCTCGGCCGACCGTCACACGACGATCCTGCCGATCGTCATGGCCGGCGACCTGACGCAGGCCGAGAAGAACATCGACAAGGTGCACGCCATCGTCCACGCGGCCGACGGCAAGGCCGGTCTCGACACGCTCATCACCGGCACGGCGAGCATCCAGAGCGACTTCAGCCAAGCCGCCTCCCACGATCTCCAGCGCGGTGAGACCATCGGCATGCCGATCGCGCTGATCATCCTGCTCATCGTCTTCGGCGCGGTGATCGCCGCCGGCCTGCCTATCGTCCTCGCCCTGATCGCCATCACGCTGGCGGTGGCGCTCACCGCTCTGCTCGGCCAGACCTTCAGCGTCTCGGTGTTCGCGATCAACATGATCAGCATGATGGGCCTTGCCACCGGGATCGACTACTCGCTGTTCATCGTGTCCCGGTATCGCGAGGAGCGCGCTCACGGGCGCGAAAAGCTCGACGCCCTGAGCGTGACCGGCGGGACGGCCAGCCGCGCCGTGCTGTTCAGCGGCCTCACGGTGGTGCTGGCCCTCGCGGGCCTGCTGCTGGTGCCGACCAATATCTTCGCGAGCCTGGCGATCGGAGCCATCTGCGTGGTGAGCATGTCCGTGCTCGCGGCGCTGACGCTGCTGCCCGCCGTGCTCAGTCTGCTCGGCGACCACATCGACAGCCTCAAGGTGCCGTATCTGGGCCGGCGCCTGCTCGCCAACAAGGCCGCCGGCAAGCCATCCGCCCCGGCACGCGTGGCCCAGCGCGCCATGCGCCGGCCGGCACTGGCGCTGACCATCGGCGTCGCCGTGCTGCTGCTCTGCGCCCTCCCGGCGCTGGGCATGAAGACCGGCGTCTCGGGCGTGAGCAGCCTGCCCGACAGCTTCCAGTCCAAGCAGGCCTTCGGCGTGCTCGAGAGGCAGTTCTCGGCCGGCCAGGTCAACCCCGTGCAGATCGTCGTGGCCGGCCGCGTGAACACACCGGCCGTGCAGTCCGCCGTCGCGCGCCTCAAGGGCGAGCTGGCGCGCGATCCGGCCTTCGGCCCCGTGCAGTACACCGCCGCGAAGGCCGGCGACCTCGCGCTCCTGTCGGTCCCGGTCAACGGCGACGCGACCGGCAAGCTGGCGCTCGACCAGGTCACGCGACTCCGCTCGACGTTTGTGCCGCAGGCCTTCGGCTCGTCCGGAGCCAGTATCTACGTCACCGGTCAGACGGCCTTCAACCTCGACTACATCAATGCCGTCAACAGCCACTTCGCCTGGGTCTTCGCCCTCGTTCTCGGGCTGAGCTTCGTCCTGCTTCTGGTCGCCTTCCGCTCCATCGTCATCCCGATCAAGGCGATCATCATGAACCTGCTGAGCGTCGGAGCCGCCTACGGGCTCATCACGCTGGTCTCGCTCAGGGGCGTCGGCGCCACTCTGTTCGGCTTCCAGCACGTGGCCGTCGTCGAGCAGTGGGTGCCGCTGTTCCTGTTCTCGGTCCTGTTCGGGCTCTCGATGGATTACCAGGTGTTCCTGCTCAGCCGCATCAAGGAGGTGTGGGACCGGACCGGCGACAACACGCTGGCGGTGACCACCGGCGTCAACGCGACGGCGGGGATCATCACGGGCGCGGCGCTCATCATGGTCGCGGTGTTCTCCGGCTTCGCCGCCGGCAACCTCGTGATGTTCCAGCAGATGGGCTTCGGCCTCGCCGTGGCGGTGCTGCTCGACGCGACGCTGATCCGCACGATCCTTGTGCCGGCGGCGATGAAGCTGCTCGGCAAGTGGAACTGGTACCTGCCGAGCTGGCTCGAGTGGCTGCCTCACCTCAGCATCGAAGGGGCGCCGGCGCCGCTCGCGCAGGGGCCGGAGCCAGACGAGGGGGCCGACCGGCCGGACGACATTCGTCTGCAGTCGGTCCCGGCAGACGAGCGCGCGGCATAGGCGAACGCTGGGCGGGCGGCCGCACAGCCCGGGCCGCGCCCGGCCGGCTCAGCCCTTCGCCGGCCAGCGCTTGCGGAAGCGCTCGCTGGCGTGCCCGCGGATCGGGCGGCCGTGTGCGAAGGCGGCGACCTCGAAGTCCAGCGCCGAGAGCTTTCGCAGGCTCAGTTTGCCCGCGGCGACGTCCTCGTAGATCGGCCCGTAGCTCAGGCGCCCGAAGTTGGTGGCGGAGTCGCCGACGAACAGCACGCCGCCGTCGCGCGGGAGCAGCAGGGCCAGGTGCCCGGCGGTGTGCCCCGGCGTGAAGATGACCTGCAGCCCGGCGAAGGGCAGCGTCTCGCCGTCGGCGACCTCGTGCTCGACGGTGATCAAGTCGCCGGACGCGGAGGGGCGGATGCCGGAGAGCCGTGCGATCGCCGCACGCACCCGCCCCGGCCCAGGGTCGAGCGGGCGCATGCGCACGCCCTCGCGCACCTGGGCCGCGTCGGCCGGGTGCATCCACACCTCTGCGGGCGAGTGCGCCTTGACCTTCGCCAGCCCGCCGACGTGATCGCCGTGGAGGTGCGTGATCACCACGGCGCGCAGGTCGGCGGGCGTGCGCCCGAGCGCGTGGATCGCCTCTCCGATGCGCCGCGCGCGCTCGTCGATGCCGGCGTCGATGAGCACCAGGCCGCTGGAGAAGTCCGCCTCGCCAGCGGCCTTGCCTGCTGATCCGCTGACGGCCTCCGGCGCTGCGCCGCCGTCGTCGTCAAGATCGATGAGGAACGCGTTCACGCCGCGCAGCCCCACTTGGTAGACACCGGTCGCGATACGTTCGGGCAGCCTCGTCATGTGGGCCTCGGTTCCGTCGGCGCTGCCTGGTCGTGCGCTACTTCGTCACGGTGAAGGACGCCTTGGCCGCGGCCGTGTAGGCGTCCGCCAGCAGGTAGTACACCACGTACTCGCCCGGCGGGAGCGGCCAGGGCGAGCCCTGGGTCGCCGAGCCGCCGTCCAGGACCATCGTGCCGGCCGGCATGCCATGCACCGTGCCGGCTTCCGCTCCGCCGGTGTACTGCCAGATGAGGTAGTAGTCGGTGCTCGGGTCGGCCGCCGACGCCCTGTACACGCCGATCCAGTCCCAGCGGTTGGCCGGCGCGTTGCGCCAGCCCAAGACGATCGGGGCGCCGACCTTGTAGGACGGGTGGCTGAGGATGAGTCGGACCTTGGCGCCCTTGCGCGCCACCCAGACCGGCGCGTGCGCGAGCACCTTGCCGTTCCCGGCGCGAAGCTCGACGGACAGCTGAGTCCCTGGGAGCTGCGCCGTCTCGAACGTGACCTCACCGTTGGTCACCCCGGTGACGCCGGCGGGCCGGCTCGCGAGCACCGGCGACGGCGTCGCGATGCGCGTGTCGGCGGGCGGGGTGATCACGATCGTCTCGCCGCCCTGGCCGGGCGAGTGGAACGTGACCACGAGCGGCTCGCCCTGCCGCAGCAGGAGCTGGTTCGTCGCCACGAGCACGGGCATGCGTCCGGGGACCACCGCGAAGGTGCTCACGACCGCGCGGTGGTCCGACGGCCACGGCGTCACGGTGATGCTCGCCGCCGGGTCGCCCTCCTCGCCGACGATCTCGCTCTTCACGACCTTCGACGGACCCGCCGTGTACACGAAGTCGATGCGGTCTTGGGGATCCTTGGCCGTGGGATTCCAGCCCGCCACCTTGGGCCGCGCCGCCCACCACGTGAGCCCGGGATCCTTGACCGGGTCGGGGTGAGCCACACGGTAGGAATCCTTGAAGCCGGCGTCTGCCATCGCCTGGCTCACAGGCCAGTCAAGTGCGTACTTGACCTCGGGCCGCGTGCCGACGACCGCCTGCGTGTAGTCGAGGTGCGACGGCGAGTTGAAGTCACCGGTCACGAAGACGGGGATGCCCTGCGCGGCAACCTTGGGCAGGACCCGGACCTGCTGCCGGACGGCCGGCAGGCGCAGGCGATTCTCCAGCGCGATCACCTCGTCCGCACTCTTGCCGTCGCGGATCCAGTTGGGGCCGTATGGGTCGGAGGGCAGGTGGACGTTGCTGATCGCCACCACGTAGCCGGGCTGCACCTCGATGAACGCGTACACGCCGCCCGCGCCGGACGGCTCGATGATCGGGTAGCGGGAGACGATCTGCAGGCCGGCGTTGTAGTACGGGTAGCCGGCCAGTCTGGCGAGCCGCGCCGTGTTGGTCTCGGCCTCTTCGAGGCCCACGACGTCCGGCGCCGCCTTCTTCACGGCTTCGGCGACCTTCTTGAAGCTAACCTGCGTGCCGCCGTACTCGATGTTGAAGACCATCACTTTGAGCGTCCGCGGCTCGCCGTGAGCCGAGGTCACCGCAGCGGAGCCCCCGCTCGACGAAGAGCTGCATGCCCCTAGCGCCGCCGCCGCGACAAGCGCGGCGAGGAGCACGGCGCCGACGGCGGCACGACCGGCATGGCCGGCGCCACGGCGCGTCCGAGCCTGCTGACGATCGATCCCGCGCATGCTGGTCCCTCCTCCACCCTGGCTCCCCGGAGTCACGCGCCCACTATGCCCGAACAACGCGGCGGACCGCAATGCAACGCCGGTCATGCGTCCCCTGCGTGTGACGCGGGTAGGAAGCATCACGCAGGATGCGCGTAGGCCGCAGGGAACACTCAGCCGAAGGCTGTCGAAGTGAACCACTCACTGGGAGGACCCTATGAACTACAGCTACAGCTACAACGCGGGGGGAGGCGCGGCCGCCGCCATCCTTATCGTGGTGTGGATCATCGCCATGATCTTCGCGATCCTCGCGATCATCGGCCTGTGGAAGACGTTCAACAAGGCCGGGCTGCCGGGCTGGGCGGCCATCATCCCGTTCTACAACGAGTACAACGTCGTGAAGCTGTCGAACCGCCCCACCTACTTCTTCTGGATCATGCTGGGGTGCAGCCTGTTCGCCTGGATCCCCTTACTCGGCTGGCTGCTGATGATCGGCCTGCTCGTGCTCTGGATCTTCATGGCGCTCGACATCGCCGCCAACTTCGGGCAGGGCACCGGCTTCGCCATCCTGCTGATCATCTTCCCGTCGATCATGTTCCTCATCCTCGGCTTCGGCCATTACCAGTTCAATCGCATCGCCGAGCCCGGCTCGGCCGGCTTCGGCGCGCCGCCGATGCCGGCAGGCAGCAGCTACGCGGCCGTCCCGCCGCCACCGCCTGCTGCCCCGCAGGTCGCGCCGCCGGTGCCGGCCGCACCGCCGCTACAGGCCGCTCCGCCGGTCGCACCGCCGCTACAGGCCGCTCCGCCGGCCGCGCCTCCGGTCGCTCCTCCGCTCGCGCCGCCGGTGCAGGCCGCACCGCCGGTCGCGCCTCCCGTGCTTCCGGTCGAACCGCTGGTACCGCCGGCCGGCAGCACTCCGCCGCCGCCGCCGGTGCAATAGCGGGCGCACAGGGTACAAGGACACACGACCGGGCCGGGGCTGCTTGGCAGCCCCGGCCCTCAAATTGAGGAGACCGCATGAACGCACTCGCAAGCAACACAACGACCGTCTACTTCTCGGGAACGTGGGTGATCCTCGAGCTGATCTTCCTGGTCCTTGTCATCGCCGGGCTTTGGATGACGTTCGTCAAGGCCGGGCGGCCCGGTTGGGGCGCCATCATCCCTATTTACAACGTGTACCTGATGATCAAGGTCGCGGGCCGGCCGGGCTGGTGGCTGATCCTGTACTTCATCCCGATCGTCAATCTGATCATCTGGATCATCGTCGCCCTCGACGTCGCCAAGAACTTCGGCCACGGCGCCGGCTTCGGCATCTTGCTGATCCTCATCCCAGAGATCATGTTCCTGGTCCTCGGTTTCGGCAGCTCGGAGTACCACGGAGTCGCTGCCTGACCGATCGACGGACGCGTCCCGCGTCGCCTGAGGCGCCGGGACCGAACGGGCCGGGGTTGCGAAGCAGCAGCCCCGGCCCGTTCGCGCGTACGTCCGGCGTTCGGGCGTGAACCCGGCGTTCGCGAGCACGCCCACAGCTCGCGGGTCCCGCCGGACCGCCCCCCGCTCCCGGTGGTAGGGTACTGCCGTGCACGCCGAGATCGACACCCCCGCGCTGCTGCTCGACAAGCCCAAGCTGGAGCGCAACATCAAGCGCATGGCGGAGTTCGCGGCAGGCGGGCAGGCGCAGCTTCGCCCGCACGCCAAGACGCACAAGTGCGTCGAGATCGCGAAGCTGCAGCTCGACGCCGGCGCCGTCGGCATCACCTGCGCCAAGGTCGGCGAGGCCGAAGCCCTCGCCGACGGCGGCATCCCGGACATCCTGATCGCCAACGAGATCGTCGGGCCGCTCAAGATCGCGCGCCTGGTGAAGCTGGCGCGGCGCTGCAGGGTCACGGTCGCCGTCGACGACGCCGACAACGTGCGGCAGCTCTCCGAGGCCGCTGTCGCCGCAGGGGTCACGCTCGGCTGCTACGTGGAGGTCAACGTCGGCATGGACCGCTGCGGCGTGGAGCCAGGCGAGCCCGCGACGCAGCTCGCCCGGCTCGTCGAGGCCGCCCAAGGGCTCTCGTTCGACGGCCTTCAGGCCTACGAGGGCCACCTGCAGAACGTGATGCCGTTCGCCGAGCGCGAGGCGCGCGCCAAGCTCGACATGCGCAAGGCGCTCTCCGCCAGCCAACACATCGAGGCCGGCGGCCTCAAGGTGGGCCAGATCAGCGGCTGCGGCACCGGCACGCACACCATCACCGGCCGCCTTCCCTGGATGACCGAGCTGCAGTGCGGCTCCTACGCCACGATGGACGCGCAGTACGCCGCCGTCGGCGGCGCGACCTACGAGAACGCGCTCACCGTGCTGGCGACGGTGATCAGCAGGCCGGCGCCGGACAAAGCGATCGTCGATGCCGGCCTCAAGGCCATCACGCCGGAGTTCGGCCCACCCACCGTGCTCGTCCGCGGCGCCGAGTGGGTCGACTTCTCCGAGGAGCACGGCGTGGTCACGCTCGCCGGCCCGGCGCAGGAGCTGCGCGTGGGCGACAAGATCGCGCTGGTGCCGCGTCACGGCTGCACCACGGTGAACCTCTACGACCACTACCACGTGATCGAGGATGGCGCCTTCGCCGGCACGTGGAAGGTGGCCGCCCGCGGTCGCTGCCAGTGACGGGCGCCGTCTCTGCCCCTGGCAGAGGGGCTGTCCAGGGCGCGGGGCCGCCAGCGCGACAAGCCCGTACGTGGAGCGGCGCGGGGCGAGAAGCCCTGCGGCCCCTCACCCCGCGCCGACTGATGAGCCGTGCCGCCGAGGTCACGCCGCCTTGCGGCGCGCTTCCTCGGATCCGGCGGAACTCGCCGACGCTGCCGGCTTCGCCGAGGGCATCGGCGTGATCGTCGCACCGGCGGTCGAGGCCGGAGCGACCCTGCGGCTCCGGCGTTCAGACACGATCAGCCCGGTCGCCACTGCCGCAAGCGCGAGAAGCGCCGCACCGAGGCCGATGTAGATACCGGTGCTGCCGGTCGCGGTCGTCGCCGGGACGAACCGGCCGTGCGTGAACGCCGCCGCGCGGCCGCCCGTGGCGGCTCGGCCGG
>CAIWHY010000143.1 GCA_903912585.1 uncultured Thermoleophilia bacterium
CGCCACGTCCACCAGTGCGCGCAACCCGACCCAGCGCGTTTTCTCCATCTGCTCCAGCCCCTTTTGGACAAAGATCCGGTTCTCGCCGGTGAGCGGGACGATGTCCGCGACGGTGCCGACCGCGACGACGTCGGTCAACGGGCGCAACGCGAGCGGCACTTCGACGAGCTCCTCCCCGGGCTCATCGAGCAGCGCGTGCGCCAGTTTGAAGGCGACGCCCACACCGGCGAGGTCCGCACACGGGTAGCCGGGCAGCTTGGGCGTGACGACGATGCAGTCGGGCAGTTCGCCGGCGATCTCGTGGTGGTCGGTGACGATGACGTCCATGCCGAACTCGACGGCGCGCGCGACTTCGGCCCGCGCCGAGATGCCGCAGTCGACCGTGACCAGGAGCTTGACGCCGGCGGCCGCGAGCTCCTCGACCGCCGACGCCGAGACTCCGTAGCCCTCGGAGAAGCGGTTGGGCAGATGCCAGCGGACGTCGGCCTCCAGCTGCCGCAGCACGCTGACGAGCAGGAACGTCGCCGTGATGCCGTCGGCGTCGTAGTCGCCGTGGACGGCGATGAGCTCGCCGCGCTGCAGCGCCCGGTCGATGCGCCGGCGCGCCGCGCGCATGCCGGGCATGAGGTACGGATCGTGGACACGGTAGTCGGGGTGAAGGAAGGCGGAGACGGTCTCCGCGTCGGCGAAGCCGCGGCGCACCAGCACCTGGGCCATCGCCTCGCTGACGCCCGCCTCCGCGGCGAGCTCGCGGACGAGCGCGTAGGGTGCGGGCGCCACGCGCCAGTCCGGCTGTTCTCTCACGCGATCATCACCCACTGACTGTACCCTGCCGCGCCGACAGATGCGCCCGGCGGCGCCAGCGGCGAGACCTCAGTCGGGCGGAGCCGCCTCAGCGCCGGAGGCGTCCGCCGCGAGGGCGTGGGGCTCGTCCGCGGCGGTGGGCACGACGGCATCGCCGGACGCACGCGTGACGGCGGTCCCGCCCCCGGCCGGCGCCTCGTCCGCCTGCGGCTGGGCCGGCGGGGACGCGCCGGCTTCGGGCTCGGCGGGAGGGGACTCGCCTGAATCCGGTTCGACGACGGTGGCCTCGCCGGAATCCGGTTCGACGGCGGTGGACTCGCCAGAATCCGGTTCGAGCGCCGGCGGCAGCACCTGCGTGACGCGCGCCGAACCGTGCGCCGCGACGACGGTCACGGTGGTCTCCGCGACCGCCGGCGGCTCCGCGGCGAGGGCCTGCGCGGCACCGGCTGCGGTCGTCGACGCGACTTCCGGCGCGAGCGTGGCCGTCGCGGACGCGCTCGAGGCCTCGACGGCCGTCTGTTCCGGCGCCCATGCCGCGATGGCGGAGGTCGCACCGGCCGGCCCCACGGCCGCGGCAGCGGCAGCCGGCACCAGGGACTCCAGTTCGCGCACGCGCCGGTAGGTGGCGTCGAGCTCGGTCTCGAGCTTGCGCTGCGCGCGCACCGCGCCCCGGCGGGCGAGCAGCGCGGCAGCCAGACCGGCGACGAGGACGACGAGGGCGATCACGCCCGCGATCCACAGCAGCGAGACCGCGCGCCACGTGCCGGCGACCCAGTCCACGTCGAAGGCGACGGAGTGGTTGACCGCGCCGGCGGTGACGATCACGAGCGCGACCACGACCACGAGTATGAGAGCGTTGCGCACCGGAGGCCTCCCCTGCCGGACCCATCGCCGGCGAGTATAGCAACCACCCGTTCGCCGGCACAGGAGCCGGCCCGGAGGACCTACTTCTGCTGGATCGACGCCTTCTTGCGCGCCGCGGCGAGCCAGCCATCGAGCGCGTGAGAGCGGTCGACGCGCGTCAACTCCGCCTGCAGGCCGGCGCGGACCTTGGCGAACGAGAGGACCTGTGCGGGTTGCGAGGCGATCACGTCGAGCACGTACCACCCCCCCGCCGCCGCGATCGGCCTGGCGACGACGCCCGACCTTGCCGCCGTCACCACCTTCTGGAGCGGCGCCGGCAAGGAGGCCACGGTGACCCAGCCGAGGTCGCCGCCGCTGGCCTTGGACTGCAGATCGATCGAGAACTGACGCGCCACTTCGGCAAAGGGGTGACCTTGCCGAAGCCGCTTGAGCGCGCTCTCGGCGATCAGCCTGGCGCGCACGGTGATGGCGCCGAGATGCACCGACGCAGCCCTCGTGAAGAGGTCTTTCACGTGGGACCGGTAGTAGGCGCGCACGGCGCGCTGGCCGGCCGCTACTTTGGGGAACAGGGCGTCCTGCACCGCCTGGCGAAGGACGCCGTCGGCGATGCTCTGGCGCAACTGCGCCGGCGTCGCCTTCGCGGCCGCCAGAGACTTCTGCAGCGCGGCCGCGCCGCCCATCTGCGCGGTGAGGTCGGCGATGCGCTTGTCGACGGTGGCCGCGGCGGCGCTCACGCCGAGTCGCACCGCCTCCTGCCGCACCAACTCCCGGTCCACGGCCTCCTTGAACGCTCCCGCAGTGGACTGGCCCAGCAGGCGCCGTTCGGCGAGCACGACGCCGAGGGAGCCGGCGCGCAGGTCGTGCCCGTTCACGACGCCGACGACGCGGTCGGCCGTCGCCGACGGTGAGGGAGCGGCGGAGCCGCCGCAGGCAGCGAAGACGAACGCCAGAGCGACCAGCGCCGCCAGAAGAGCCGCGAGATGCCGGAGCCGCGAGGATCGGATCATGAGGCGAGATCGAGCGAGCGGGAGGCGCAGGAGCGCGTCAGTCCTGCTCTTGAGGGAGCGCGTCCTTGAACGGCGCATCGTCGACGCGCCGCTGGCCGCCCGTGAAGCGCGCCGGGAAGTAGCACGCCACCTGGTGGCGCTCGCCGGCGTCGGCGCCGGGGGTACCGACCAGCCGAGGCATGGCCGTGGTGCAGATCTCCTGAGCGCGCGGGCAGCGCGGGTGGAAGACGCAACCCTTGGGCGGGTTCGCCGGGCTCGGGACGTCGCCCTCGAGGACGATCCGGCGGCGCGAGCGCTCGGTGTGCGGGTCCGGGATCGGCACCGCCGAGAGGAGGGCCTCAGTGTACGGATGCTGCGGGTGGTCGTACAGGACTTTGCTGTCGCTGATCTCGACGATCTTGCCCAGGTACATGACGGCGACGCGGTCCGAGATGTGCTTGACCACCGAGAGGTCGTGAGAGACGAACATGAAGGTGAGGTCGAACTCGTCCTGCAGGTCCTCGAGCAGATTGAGCACCTGCGCGCGGATCGACACGTCCAGCGCGCTGACCGGTTCGTCGAGGATGATGAGCTTGGGGTTGAGCGTCAGGGCGCGGGCGATGCCGATGCGCTGGCGCTGGCCGCCGGAGAACTCGTGCGGATAGCGCTCGCCGTGCTCGGGGGTCAGGCCGACCGTCTCGAGCAGCTCGGAGACGCGCGTCTTGCGCTCGGCCTCGGTGCCGATGTCGTGGATCTTGAGCGCCTCGCCGACGATGGCGCGGATGCGCATGCGCGGGTTGAGCGACGCATACGGGTCCTGGAAGACGATCTGCATGTCGCGGCGGAGCTTCGTGAGGTCGCTGTGCGACGCCTTCATGACGTCGATGTCCTCGAAGATCACCGAGCCGCCGGTCGCCGGAGTGAGCCGCAGGACGGTGCGCCCGACGGTGGATTTGCCGCCTCCGCTCTCGCCCACGAGCCCGATCGTCTCGCCCTTCTCGACGTCGAAGCTGACGCCGTCCACCGCGTACACCCAGCCTGTGGTGCGCTTGAGGATGCCGGTACGGATGGGGAAGTGCTTCTTGAGGTCGCGCACTTCGAGCAGGCTCATGCGACGGTCTCCTTGAAGTGCGGCAGCGCGACGCGCAGCCCCTGGCGCTCTTCCACCGGCACCCAGCAGTGCACGCCGTGATCGGCGCCGGCGATCTCGAGCTCCGGCCAGTTGTCGCGACACTCCGGGCGCCGGTACGGGCAGCGCACGGTGAACGGGCACCCAGCGGGCAGCGTGATGAGGATCGGCGGCTGCCCCTTGATCGGCGTGAGCCGCTCCTTCTCGGAGGCGTCGAGGC
>CAIWHY010000144.1 GCA_903912585.1 uncultured Thermoleophilia bacterium
GCCGGCGGGTTCGCGCTCGCGCGCCCCGCCGCGGACATCCGCGTGGTGGAGGTCCTGGACGCCGTGGACCCGGGCCGCAAGCTGTTCGCCTGCGGCGAGATCCGGCGGAACTGCGCCCTCTTCGGCGAGGAGCCGCCCGAGTGGGCCACGGCGGGGAGCTGCCGCATCGACCTCTTCATGACCGAGGCCGAGCGCGCGCTCCGCGAGTTCCTCGCCTCGAAGACTATCGCAGACCTGGTCTGCGAGCTCGACTGCAAGGCGCCCGCGGAGTTCGCCGCCGAATCGAGCGGCTGGTTCCAGGGGCGCAGAGTCGGCCGCAGGTCTCGTCGCGGCCGCAGCACGACGGGCTCGTAGAGCCGAGCCAGGCCCATTCCGGGCACTCATCGAGAGGACGCGCATGGACATTCCCGAGAAGCTGCGAGAGGTACTGAAGAAGGACGGCGTGGTCGCG
This sequence comes from uncultured Thermoleophilia bacterium, assembly GCA_903912585.1. Classification (GTDB taxonomy): domain Bacteria; phylum Actinomycetota; class Thermoleophilia; order UBA2241; family UBA2241; genus CAIXSE01. The sequence goes on from CAIWHY010000144.1 coordinate 452, forward strand.
ATCGCCACGCTGGGCCAGGACGGCCCGCACATGGTGAACACCTGGCACAGCTACGTGCGCCTCACCGATGACGGTCGCATGCTGATCCCCGCCGGCTACATGAACAAGACCGAGGCCAACGTCGCCTTCAACCCCGAGGTCCTGGTGACGCTGGGGAGCAGCAAGGTGCCCGGCGAGAACGGTCCGGGCACGGGCTTCCTCATCGAGGGCACGGGGGCTTTCTCCGCCTCGGGTCCCGACTTCGATGTCCTCAAGGCGACCTTCGGCTGGATGCGCGCCGTCCTGACAGTCACGATGCGGTCGGCGACGCAGACGCTCTAGCAGGCTGCCGCGATCATCGCCGGCGCGCGCCCGCGCGCCGGCCTCCATCGGCAGGGCCGAGATCGTGAAGGACGCGGCGGAAAAGCTGCGCGGCGAGGAGTTGCGGGGCCTGCTCGCCAGAGCGGCGTTCGGGAAGCTTCATGCGTCAAGCCCGATGGCCATCTTGTAGGCCTTTGCAGCCTCGGACAGCGGCGTCATCATCTCTTGCAGAGTCTTGTAGGTCCCTTCTCCCGAGAGTTCGTCAGCCACCTTCTTCGTGAGCGCCAGGGTGGCTTTCATCAATCCCGACCCGAGACTCAGACGAGCGACACCCAGCTCGTGCAGTTCGCTCACGGATGGCGGGGTTCCCCCACCGATGCCGGGATTCGCCAGGATGTTGATCGGCGCATTGATCTCCTTCACCAGCGTGGAGATGATCTCTCTCTCCCAGACCGGCTGTACGAACACGCAGTCGGCACCAGCCTCGGCGTAGCTGTTGCCTCGCCTGATCGATTCCGTCAGCTTCTCGTTTGTCGAACCGGATGAGGTGTAGAACGCATCCGTCCGTGCATTGATGACTAGGTGCAATCCCTGTGCGTCGGAGAGCTCACGAATGGCGGCTATCCTCTCCGAGAACTCCATCTCTTCGGTCAGCACCGGGCTGAGAGCGATGCTGTCTTCGATGTTGATCCCGACGACGCCCGTGTCGATCATCGCCTTCACGGACGACACGACATCGTCGGTGGTATCGCCGTAGCCCGCTTCCATGTCGGCGGTCACGGGAACGTTGACCGCCTTGACGATCCCCGAGACGACAACAAGCATCTCTGACAATCGCATGACTCCAGCGTCTGGATGTCCCAGAGACGCGGCTATTCCCATACTCGTCGTGGCGACCGTCTTGTACCCGCAGGCTTCTATCAGCCGAGAGCTCCCGACGTCCCATGAATTGGCGAGCACAAGGATCTCTGGGCCATGATGCAGTTGCAGGAATAGCTCTGCTTGGTCCTTCTGAATCTGTGAGACCACGGTATCCTCTCTGACTGATCGTCTGGCCCTTGGTCGCGATCCTCGCGGTGTCGGGCTTCGTTCCTCCTCGCCTTGTGATGCCCTCCGGGGCCTGTGGTTGATCGTCGGCTACATCCTGCGGCCGGGCGACGTCGCCCTGGCTCCCCGCATGGCTCCGCACGTCTGGGCCTCCGTCGGCCACACAGGCCGCATCCTGTTCACGTTCTCGCCGGCAGAGCACATGGTCCTGGCGTCGTCAGCCGGCCGATTCCCTCTTCGCCCAACGTGGGGCGCATCAGCCGCCGCCGTACGCGGTCGGCTGGATGCCATTGTTGGATGCCGAGCACGCAGTTGGACGGCATGAGGCCTCAAATCTCCATCAAGAGGGAGGCCAACTCGCCAGGGGCTATCACCATCGAGTCGTGGCCGGCCTCTATTGTCGTGAACGACCAGGACTTGTCATCCTTGATGCGTTCGTAGGTAGACGCGAGGAAAGCATATGGCGGCTTGCTTCCGGCAATATAGGTGCGCGCCATCCCGATGCTTCCCGAGTGCTTGAAGGTAAATGTCCCGATGTACGTCTGCAGTGGCATAGGCCGCAGGCGCCGCTGAAGCCAGGCGACCTCCGATGGGTCAGTTACAGCGAAGGCACTCGGCGGAGGCGCGGGAAGTGCCACCCCATTGCCTTGTTCTCGGACCAACTTCAGTCGCGTTTCGCGGGCCTCCGGGGTGTTGGATTCCGACCAGCTGAAAGATGACCCAGGTGACATGTCCGCTGGAACTCCGGCATCCAGGTAGACATAGCGGGACACGCGATCTCGGAGCGTGTCCGCGACGCCGGAGATGACGAAGCCTCCGTAGCTGTGTCCGACCAGGATGAAATCGTTCAACTCCTCCGCCTCGACGAGAGCAAGGATGTCCTCGACGTGGGTCTGCAAGGAGATGTCCTTGGAGAAGAGATGCGCACGATCTCCAACTCCAGTGAGGCTCGGGGCGAAGACACGGTTACCGTGCGCAGCAAGGATGTCCGCTGTGCCTCGCCAGCACCAACCTCCATGCCACGCGCCGTGCACCAGGACGAAGGTGCGGGGCGACGAGGTGGCACTCGCTCCTCGAACATCACCGACCCCTGTCGCCGCACCAACCGTGGCGGCGCCTGGAGCCTTCAGAAGACCCCGTCGTGTGACCACGCTACCCCCTCTTCTCACCGAGGCATTGAACTACCATTGGACAGTCTGCGTTTGTCATCGACACAGACTCTCCCTTTCTGTCTACGATGAACCGCCCCGGCTTTGTCGGAGGCTCCAAACCTTGAGAGGATGGAGGCCATGGACAGACAGACGAGGTATCCCAAGGAAGTCAGGGAGCGGGCTGTGCGCCTTGACGTTCAGTAGAGGCTGGAGGGAGGACGCCGATGGGCGAGGGGACCGCGGTACGCATCGCTTGCGTGGGCGACAGCATCACGTGGGGAGCCTGCATCCTGCGCCGCAGACGCGACTGCTATCCGGCCCGGCTGCAGCGGCTTCTCGGCGACGGTGTCGTCGTGGGCAACTTCGGGAAGGTCTCGCGCACGCTCCAGGATTCGGGTGACCGCCCCTACCGCAGCTGCAAGCCGTATCGCCGGAGCGGGGAGTTCGCTCCCGACGTCGTGCTCATCATGCTCGGCACCAACGACTCCAAGGCGAACAACTGGAAGGGCCCTGCGCCCTTCCTCGAGGACTACCGCACCCTCGTCGAGCACTACCGCACGCTGCCGTCGGCGCCGCGCATCTTCGTGATGCCGCCGCCGGCGGTCTATGGCCACGGTAGGGCGGGCAAGGTGAAGTACACCGTGAGCACGGAGGCCATCGACCAGATTCGTGCCGTCGTTCGCGACCTCGCGCGCGAGCAGGCACTGGGCCTGGTCGACACCCACGCTGCCACGCTGGGTCACCCCAGGCTCTTCTGGTACGACGGCGTGCACCCGAACGCGGCCGGGGCGGCGCTGATCGCCCAGGCGGCCTACGAAGTGCTCGCACCGGAGCTGGCCACTTCCTGAGCTCGCCGCGACTGCGGGCCCCGGCGGCCGGCGACGAATCCCGGGTCCTGCTCGCGACGCAGAAGGAGTACCGGCCCGCCCACGGCGGCGATGATCGGCCGGTTCAGGGTGATCAGCGCCACGCGCCCGTCCGAGACGTGCTCGACGAGCACGAGCTCGTCGGGCTCCTCGGAGCTCGTCGGCGGTCGGTGGCCGAGGCGCTTCATGCCGGTGGCGTCGTCCGTCATGTCGTCCTCCTGTCGCAATGGCTCACGTCGAAGTTCAGGTCTGCGGCCGTGACCGTCAGGTCACCCCACAGGCATCCGTGCTCTCGCGGAGCGGGGGAGACGTGGGGCCAGATGAGCGCATGCGTCGCCGCGCAGCCACTCCGGCCGCCGCCTTCCCGCGGATTCGGCAACCGACCGGCAACTTGCCCGAGAGGACGAGGGACCGCCTCAGGCGCGGCGCCCCCTCGTCGTTCTCTTCCTCACGCCAAGCGAAGCCTGCCCGCTGTACAGCGCGGCGCCTGCCGATTAGCCTACGGCTAGTCCGACTCCAAGCCCTGCGTCCTACGGCATTCGCTACGGACCCAGGGCCGTACCACGGATAGACCGTGGGGCGGCGTGCCTAGCGCGCCGTCGTGGGCCCGAGGTGGAAACGCCTGGGCCTCCCCGTGCTTGGAAAGGAGCCAGGGAAGTGAACGCAGCTTCGACCCCGCGCGTCCACGGCGCGCACCTGCGGAGGCCCCACCTCAGGTCTGTCTGCGCTTGCGCGCTGCTGCTCGCGGCGCTGATGGTGGTCCTCGCGGCGGGCTGCGGCAGCCAGTCGAACGGCAGCTCCGGCGCGTCGACCAAGATCATCGTCTTCGGCGCTGCCTCGCTGACCGACGCCTTCACCAAGCTGGGCAGCGACTACACGGCCGCCCACCCGAGAGTGACGGTGACCTTCAACTTCGCCGGCAGCCAGGAGCTCGTGGCCCAGCTTCAGCAAGGCGCCCCGGCCGACGTGCTGGCGACGGCCGACACCAAGACCATGAACCAGGTCGCGACCTTGGTCGATGCGCAGCAGGTCTTCGCGTGTAACAAGCTTGAGATCGCGGTCCCGCCCGGCAACCCCGAGCACATCGCGAGCCTGAAGGATCTTGCCGACCCCAGTCTCAAAGTCGTGCTCGCCGCTCCGCAGGTGCCCGCGGGGAAGTACGCGCAGGCGATCCTCGGCAAGGCTGGCGTGACGGTGAAGCCGGTCTCCCTGGAGGACAGCGTCAAGGGAGTCGTGACGAAGGTCTCGCTGGGCGAGGCCGACGCCGGAATCGTCTACGTCACGGATATCCAGGCGGCGGGCGGCAAGGTCGACGGTGTCACCATCCCGGATGCCCTGAACCTCATCGCCACCTATCCGATCGCAGTCGTGAAGGCGACCAAGAACGACCAAGACGCGCGAGCGTTCGTGGACTTGGTCGTGTCCAGCAAGGGCCGGCAGGTGCTGCAAGGCTTCGGCTTCCTGCCGCCAAGCGGACCGTGACGACGCCCGGCGCCGGGCCCCCCCTAGGGCTGCGCCCGGTAGAGGTCGTGCGGACCGCGGAGGGACCTCCGCCGCGCGGGGGCGAGGCGGGCAAGGGACTCGCCGTCGTCGCCGGCGACTCCTTGGAGACAGGACCCCGGGCCGAGCCGGCGCCATGGGCGACGCCGCCGGAAGGCGCCGCGCCCCGACTCCTGCGCCGTGGCGGCGGCGGCGCGCCCTTCGGGTTCCTGCCGCTCGCCGTTGTCGCGGTCGCGTTCCTGACGCTTCCGCTCCTCGCCCTCCTTGTGCGTGCCCCCTGGCGCGACCTGCCCGGCGACCTCGCGGCGCCCGGCGTGCTCACCGCGCTGCGCCTCTCGCTCGTGTGCTCGCTGGGAGCGCTCGGCCTCTCGCTCCTCTTCGGCGTCCCGCTCGCCTGGCTGCTCGCGCGCGTCCGCTTCCCCGGGCGCAACCTCGTGCGCGCCCTCGTGCTTCTGCCCATGGTGCTGCCGCCCGTCGTTGGCGGCGTCGCCCTGCTCCTCGCCTTCGGCCGCCATGGCCTCGCCGGCCAGTGGCTCGACCGGGCCTTCGGCATCACACTGCCGTTCTCGACCGCCGGGGCCATGCTCGCCGAGACGTTCGTCGCGATGCCGTTCCTGATCATCACCGTCGAGGCCGGCATCCGCGGTATGGACCGGCGCTACGAGGACGCCGCCGCGACGCTGCGCGCCGGCCCCTGGACAACGTTCCGCCGGGTGACGCTGCCGCTGATCGCGCCCGCCCTTGCCGCCGGCGGCGCCCTCTGTTGGGCACGTGCTCTCGGCGAGTTCGGGGCGACGATCACGTTTGCCGGAAACCTGCCCGGGACGACGCAGACGATGCCGCTGGCGGTGTACCTCGCCCTCGAGAACAACACCGGCGCGGCGATCACGCTGAGCCTCGTGATGCTGGCGATCTCCCTGGCGGTGCTCGTGGGTTTGCGC
>CAIWHY010000145.1 GCA_903912585.1 uncultured Thermoleophilia bacterium
AGCGAGCTGATGTCGCTCACCTTCTACCTTGATCGGGAGCTGGACTGACGTGTTCGCGCGATCCACGTCCGACCCCGACGGTCCCAGGCACGCGGGCCCGGTCGTCCGCGAGCTCGCGCCCGTTCGGCAGCTCGCGCCCGTTCGGCAGCTCGCGCCCTCCCTGCATCTCGCGCCCGCTCGGCAGCTCGCGCCCTCCCTGCAGCTCGCGCCCGCTCGGCAGCTCGCGCCCGCTCGCCTCGGAGCCTGACGTGGTGGACGCGCAGGCAGTCGGCGCGAGCCTGAGTGCCGCGGCGGAGGCCTTCGGTGCGTCCGCGGCGCCGGTGTCGCTGTGCTGGGGGGCACTGTTCGAGGACCTCGACGGCCAGGGCGACGCGGAGTACGCGAGCGCCGTCGAGCTCATCTACGAGGGCTACCTGCTCCACTATCGCGAGAGCCGCGCCTGCCTGCCCGGCGCGGCACGCGAGCACTCGCTGCTCGCCGGGGACTTCTTCTACGCGCGCGGCCTGCGGCTCATCGCCGCGCGCGGCGACGCCGCCGCGGTCGGTCTGCTGGCGCGGCTGATGGCGTCGTGCTCGTATCTGCGCAGCGTCGGCGCCGCGTTCGCCGCCGACGACGCGCTCTGGGCGACGGCCATGGGCGGGCTCGCGGCGCTGCGCGCCGGGGCATCCGCCACCACCGTCGAGTACGTCTTCGACGAACTGGACGGCGCACTCGTGCGCGGCGACGCCGTCGATGTCCTCGCAATGGCTCGCGCCGGGGCGCCGCGCCTCGGCCTGCGCCATTCCGCGCGGCTGGCCGCCGCGCTCGGCGCGGCGGACTCCTTCGCCGGAGCGGCGACTGCGGCCGGCCAGAAGGATAGGGCCGCCGGCCAGACAGACGGGGCCGCCGGCCAGACGGACGCCGCGGCGGCTGCGGCCGCCGCCGCCGCGCCGCCGCCGCGCTCCGGCCCCGGGAGGCAGACGTGGACCTGAGGTCGTTCATCGCACTTCTCGAGCGCGAGGGAGAGCTGGTGCGCGTGCGCCCGGAGGTGGATCCCTACCTCGAGATGGCAGAGATCGCCGACCGCGCCAGCAAGGCCCGCGGCCCGGCGCTGCTGTTCGAGCAGCCCAAGCGGCCGGCGGGCGCCGCCGGACCGGCGGTGCCCGTCCTCATGAACCAGTTCGGCTCGTACCGGCGGCTGGAGCTGGCGCTGGGCGCCCCGCTCGACGACATCGCCAAGCGTATCGGCGGCCTGCTCGAGCTGCAGGTGCCGAGCGGCCTGGTCGGCAAGGTCAAGGCCCTCGGCCAGCTCAAGGAGCTTGCCTCCTACGGACCCAGGATCGTCAAGAAGGCCGCCTTCCGCGAGGTCGTCGTCGACCCGCCGGACCTGGCCAGGCTGCCGGTGCTCACCACCTGGCCCGGAGACGGCGGCCCGTTCGTCACGCTGCCGGTCGTCGTGACCAAGGACCGCCAGGGCCGCCAGAACGCCGGCATGTACCGGCTCCAGGTGTTCGACGGCCGAACGACCGGCATGCACATCCACGTCCACCACGACGGCGCCGCCAACTTCCGCGAGGCCGGCGACCGGATGGAGGTCGCGGTCGCCCTCGGCACCGACCCGGCGGCGACCTACGCCGCCACCGCGCCGCTGCCGCCGGGCATCAGCGAGTTCATGTTCGCCGGCTTCCTGCGCGGCGAGCCGGTCGAGCTGGCGCAGTGCGCCACCGTCGACCTCGCCGTGCCGGCCGACTCCGAGATCGTCCTCGAGGGCTACGTCGAGAAGGGCGAGACGCGGCTCGAAGGCCCGTTCGGCGACCACACCGGCTACTACTCACTCGCCGACCAGTACCCCGTGTTCCACCTCACGGCGATGAGCCATCGCCGCGACCCGATCTACCCGGCGACCATCGTCGGCAAGCCCCCGATGGAGGATGCCTATCTGGGTAAGGCCACCGAGCGCCTCTTCCTGCCGCTGCTGCAGCTCGTGCAGCCCGAGATCGTCGACATGGACCTGCCGATCGAGGGCGTCTTCCACGACTGCGCCATCATCAGCATCCGCAAGGAGTACCCCGGGCAGGCGCGCAAGATCATGAACGCCGTGTGGGGGATGGGGCAGATGATGTTCACCAAGTTCGTCGTCGTGGTCGACGAGCACGTCGACGTGCACGACTACAGCGAGGTCACCTGGCGGGTGTTCAACAACGTCGACCCGGCCCGCGACACGGTCATCGCCTCGGGCCCGCTCGACGTGCTTGACCACTCCAGCCCGCTCGCCCGCTACGGGGCCAAGATGGGCATCGACGCCACCAGGACGTGGCCCGAAGAGGGGCACGGCCGCGAGTGGCCGCAAGAGCTGAAGATGGACCCGGAGGTGTCGCGGCGCGTCACCTCGCGGTGGAACGAGCTCGGCTTGCCCTTCGTCTGACCGCCGCGCCGGGGCCGGACTTTACGCCGGCGCCAAGCGCTTCTACACTGATCGAGACCGCGGCACGACGCAGGCAAGGAGGCCGCAGTGCTGCACGGCAACATACATCGCCACCTGCTCACGCTCTCGCTGATCAACTGGGGCATCGCCATCGTGTGCTGGGTCATCAGCGCCTGGCTCGGCATCTCACAGCCGGCGAGCATCTTCGTCTACACGATCCTCTTCGTCGTCGGGTTGTTCGCGGCGATCGTCGCCGTGCTCTCGTTCGTCCTCGCGGACTTCGGTTCGGAGCCCGGCGAAGCGGGCGCCGAGACCGCTGCTTCGCCCGCCGGCGACGCCTCAGGGCCTGTCGCCGATCCCGGCGCCTGAGCCGCCGCCGTCGTGGCTTCGACCGGCGACGCCGGCGCGTCGAAGCCGGCGCTCTTCGCGCGCCTCGTCAAGATCGAGCACAGCGTCTACGCGCTGCCGTTCGCCTATGCCGGCGCCTTTCTCGCCGCCCAGGGCCTGCCCTCCTGGAGCGACCTCCTGTGGATCACGGTCGCGATGGTCGGGGCGCGCAGCGCGGCGATGGCGCTCAACCGCCTGATCGATGCGGAACTGGACGCCCGCAACCCGCGGACGGCCGCTCGCGAGCTTCCGGCCGGGCGCCTCGGGCGGCGCGAGGTCTGGGTGTTCACGATCGTCTCGGTCGCGCTGCTCGTGCTCGCGGCCTTCAACCTCTCGGCGCCGTGCCGGTACCTCTGGCCGATCCCGCTCGCGGCTTTCGTGCTCTATCCGTACACCAAGCGGTTCACCTGGCTGTGCCACTACGCCCTCGGCCTCACGCTTGGCCTCGCGCCGGCCGCGGCCTGGATCGCCGTGACCGGCACGCTCTCAGCCCAGGCCTGGCTCCTGTTCTTCGCCGTCGGCCTCTGGGTCGGCGGGTTCGACGTGATCTACGCCATCTTCGACCTCGAGTTCGACCGCGTCCACGGCATGCACTCCGTGCCGGTCGCGCTCGGGGAGCGCCGCGCCCTCCTGGTGGCCGCCCTCTCACACGTGGCGACCATCGCCCTGCTGGTCGCGGTCGGCGTGCTTTCGCACCTCGGCTGGGAGTACTGGGCCGGCATGGTGGCGGTCACGGCCCTGCTCGCCTGGCCGCACGTGGACATCGCGCGCCGCGGGCTCGCCGAGGTGGGCATGAGCTTCATGCGCGTCAACGGCGCCGTCGGGCTGCTGTACGGCGCCGTCGTCATCGTGGCGACGCTCGCCAAGTAGAGCGCGGCTCATCCGGCTGGCGCCGCGGCGAGAGAGCGCCGCCGCCGGCAGTCCCGGCCGCCGCTCTTCCGGCGAGACTACGGACACTCGCGCCGGGTTCGCCGCAAAATACCCAGGATGGTACAATGGCCGCGTTCGCCGTGAGGTCTGGGCGTATGGGGCGCCCCGGGCGGACTGCTTGCCAGTGAAAGTCGCCTAAGGGGTCCGTCCGTTTTGGCCGACCGCAGCACCAGATACCGGCCCAAGCCGCGAGCTTGGTACCGCTCGCCCTGGGTGACAGCTCTCGTCGTCGTCGGCTTCGTGGCCGTCGTCGCCGTGATCCTCGTCATCCCCGTGTGGGCTACGGACACTCCGACCTACTGCATGAGCTGCAAGGCCACCAGGGTGGCCGGCGAGCAGTGGAAGAAGTCCTCCCACTCCACCGTCACCTGCACTGCGTGCCACGTGCCCTCCGGTTTTGGCAACGCCATCAAGTGGCGCAGCCGCGAGTGGCTCAACGTCTGGGCCGACTACCTCAACGTGCCGCGCTCGCCGAGCGTCGGCCAGCGGCCCGGCAACGCCAACTGCCTCAAGTGCCACACGCTGAAGGGCATCCCCGATCACATCGGGGACATCCGCATGCCTCACCAGGTGCACGTGAATCTGCGCAACCTCTCCTGCGCCGATTGCCACGACACGGTCGCGCATCCCAAGCCCGGCGAGAAGACGACCGTGTCCATGGCCGTGTGCAGCATGTGTCACAACACCGAGGGCGCGCCCAGCAACTGCGCCTTCTGCCACATCACGCCGCCGGCGCAGAACGTGCACCCCAAGGACTACATGCAGACTCACGGAGTCCAGGCGCTGGCGAACGAGCAGGCTTGCCTCCGCTGTCACCACAACAAGGCGCAGTTCTGCGACGCCTGCCACGCCAAGCCCACGCCCGATCACTTCTCGGGAACGTGGCGCTACACGCACGGCGCCACGGCCAAGAAGAAGCCGCTCTCGTGCACCGGGTGCCACGACGCCAAGACCTTCTGCGCGCAGTGCCACCTCGTGAACCACCCGAGCGATTGGGTGACGACGCACGGCCCGATCGCCGCACGCAGCGGCGGGGCTTGCCTGGTCTGCCACCCGCAGGCCATGTGCGACGCCTGCCACAAGCAGAGAGGCGTGACCCCGTGACGCACCGCCTGCTGCCGGCCGCGCTCGTCCTCGCCGCCTTGGCCGTGTTCGGCTTCGCCGGCCCGGCCGGGGCAATCTCCGCGCCGGCCGTCTCCACCGCTCAGTCGGCGCTCAACGGAGCGACCAACGACGGCTGCTTGAGCTGTCACGGGGTGCGCGGCAAGACGCCGCCGGTCACCGTCGGCAGCGAGCAGAAGAGCACCTACGTGGACCGTGCCAGGTACGAGCGCTCCCGCCACGGCAAGCTCGCCTGCACCAGCTGCCACCTGGGCTTCAAGCCGGGCATCCACGACGCCAGCCAGACCGCCGGCTGGCTGGTGACGGCGAAGCTCACGGCGTGCGGCGACTGCCACGCCGACCAGTTCGCCATGTATCGCGGCTCCTTCCACGGGAACCTCGTGTTCGGGCACTCCAACGGCAAGGCGCCGGTCTGCGCCGACTGCCACACGCCACACGACATCCTCACTCCGGGCACGGTCGCCTTCCGCCAGAGCGAGCGCGTGCTCTGCGCCCGCTGCCACGCGCAGGCCGAGAAGACCTACCTCAACAGCTACCACGGCAAGGCCTTCTATCTCGGCCGCCTCAGCGCCGCCGTCTGCCCCGACTGCCACGGCGGCCACAAGATCCTCCCGCCCTCCAGCCCGGCGAGCACCGTCTCCTACCAGAACATCGTGGGCACCTGCGCCAGATGCCACCCCGGTGCCAATCGCAACTTCGCCGGGTTCCTGGTGCACGTCGACCCCAGCAGCCCCAGGTCCTCGCTCTGGGTGTGGAGCTTCAACATCCTCTACCTGATCCTCATCACCGTCGTGTTCACGTTCGGCTTCGTGCATTCGGGCCTGTACATCTACAGAGGATTCAAAGATGGCCTCTACTCCCGACGCCATACCGGCTAAGGCCGCGACACCCGAGAAGCAGGTGCGCACGCGCATCGAGTACCGGCGGTTCAATGTCTTCCACCGCTGGATGCACTTCCTCGTGTTCACGAGCTTCACGGTGCTCGTCTTCACGGGCATGCCGCTCAAGTACAAGGAGACGGCCTGGGC
>CAIWHY010000146.1 GCA_903912585.1 uncultured Thermoleophilia bacterium
CGGCGCTGGTGGCGCCGGTGCGCGTGGACGTGCCGGTCACCGCTTTCGTGCCGCCGGACTACATCGCCTACGAGGCGAGTAAGATCGACGCCCACCGGCGCATCGCGCGCGTCCGCAGCCTGCGCGAGCTCGGCGACGTGCGCGCGGAGCTCGCCGACCGCTTCGGGGCGCCGCCGGAGCCGGTGGAGAACCTGCTCACGCTGCAGGCGATCAAGCTCAAGGCGGCGGAGCTGCCGGCCACCGCCGTCGCCGTGCGCGGCGGCCGTCTGCAGCTCGACGGTCTCGACCTCGACGACGACTGGGCGGCGCGCCTGCGCGCCGCCCACGAGCGCGTCGTGTACATGCAGCAGCGGCGCTCGCTGAGCGCCCCCCCGGAGGCCCGCGGCGACGGCGTGCTCGGGTGGGTCGAGGCTACGCTCGATGCTATACTCGACGCCCGTGTGCCTCACGACCGGTCCTCTACCTCCGGGAGAGAAAGTCTATGAAGAAGTTCATCGTGGCTGTGGTCCTGCTCGCCGTACTCTTGTCTGTCGCCGTACTGGCCGGGTGTGGCGGCACCAAAGTCCCGGCCGGGGCGATCGCCGCCGTCGGCAGTGGCGTCGTCACGCAGCAGCAGTTCGACGCCATCTGGGCGCAGGCCGAGGCCCAGTACAAGAACACGGCCGGAGCGCCCACCTTCCCCAAGGCGGGCACCGCGGCCTACGACCAGCTCAAGGCGAGCATCGTCAACTACCTCGTGCAGAACGAGGTCATCAAGCAGCAGGCCGCCAAGCTCGGCGTGACCGTGTCCGGGAAAGCCCTTGATGCGCGCGTCCAGCAGATCACCACGCAGGTCGGCGGCCAGGTCAAGCTCGACGCCCTGCTCAAGAAGAACTCCGTCAGCGTGGCAGACCTCAAGAGCCAGCTGCAGGCGCAGATGCTGCAGGACGCCGTCAAGGCCAAGGTCGCCAGCCAGACCAAACTCACCGACGCCCAGCTCCTGGCGTATTTCAACGACCCCAAGAACAAGCACCAGTTCGCGACCGCCGAGTCGGTCGACGCCAAGCACATCCTCGTCAAGACCCAGGCCGAGGCGCTCAAGATCCAGAAGCTCCTGCAGGCCAACAACACGCCGGCCGAGTGGGCCAAGCTCGCCAAGCAGTACTCCATCGACCCGGGCTCCAAGAACAGCGGCGGCAGCCTCGGCAACTTCACCAAGGGCCGCATGGTCAAGCCCTTCGAGGACGTCGCGTTCAGTCTCAAGGTCGGCCAGGTCTCGGCGCCGGTCAAGACGCAGTTCGGCTATCACATCATCGAGGTCACCAAGAAGACGCCGGCCACCGCCCAGACCTTCGCCCAGGCAAAGGCGCAGATCAAGTCGACGCTGCTCTACACGCAGCAGACGACCGCGTGGGACAAGTGGCTCAAGACCACGCTCGCGGACGCCGGCATCAAGTACGCCGCCGGCTTCAACCCCGCGGACCTCACGCCGTCACCCAGCGCCTCGCCGTCGCCGTCGGCGACCTGAGAGGCCGGCTCTCCCCGCCGGGGGTAGCGACGCCGCGATGAGCCTCAGGCTCGTGTACATCGGCGCCGCCGCCGGA
>CAIWHY010000147.1 GCA_903912585.1 uncultured Thermoleophilia bacterium
CGCCGAGCAGGCGCCGGAGGCGCCGGAAGCCCCCGAACCACCCGCGGCCTCGGCGGACTCGTGATTATGGACGCGCGGCGACCCAGCGCCGTCGAGATCGCCGGCCTCACCAAGGTCTTCGCCAAAGCGCGCGCCCTCGACGGCGTCGACCTCTCCGTGCCCGAGGGCTCCGTGTTCGGCTTCCTCGGGCCCAACGGCGCCGGCAAGACGACGACGTTGCGCATCCTCGCCGGGCTGGCCCGGCCGAGCGCCGGCAGCGCGACGGTCTTCGGCCACGACGTCGTGAGCGGAGCGGACGCGATCCACGCGCAGCTCGGCTACCTGCCCGACGTCCCGGGGTTCTACGCGTGGATGACGGCGCGCGAGTTCCTGGTGCTCTCGGGCCGGCTCTTCCGCATCCCGGCCGCCACGCTCGACGAGCGCGTCGACGCGCTGCTCGACCTCGCAGGGCTCGCCGGCGTCGACTCGCGCATCGGCGGCTATTCGCGCGGCATGAAGCAGCGCCTCGGCGTCGCCCAGGCGCTCATCAACGCGCCGCGCCTCCTCTTGCTCGACGAACCGACGAGCGCCCTCGACCCCATGGGCCGGCGCGAAGTCCTCGAGATGATCGCCGGCCTCGCGGGGCGCACGACGGTCTTCTTCTCGACGCACATCCTCGCCGACGTCGAACGCGTCTGCGACACCGTCGCCATCCTCGCACGCGGCAAGGTCGTGGCGCAGGCCCCCATCGACGAGCTCAAGACGCGCCACGGCGGCGGGCATCACGTGCTGGTCGAGGTCGATGACTCCGCAAGGCTCGAAGCGGCGCTGCACGGCCAGCCCTGGCTGATCGGCGTGTCGCGTCAAGGCCGCGAGATCGACCTCGAGGTCACCGATCTCGACGAGGCCTACCGCCACGTGCCCGCGGCCGTCGCCGCCGAGGGCCTCGCCCTGCGCCGCCTCGAGGCCGCCGAGGTGTCGCTCGAGGAGGTCTTCGTCGACCTCGTGGAGGGTGCGGCGCCGGGGGCCGCCTCAGGGCCGGCGCCAGAAGCGGGCTCGAGTGCGGCGCCGGGACCCGGCTCGGGAGCTGCCTCGTGAACGGCCTCGGCCCCTTCCTCGGCAAGGAACTGCGCGAGATCCGCAAGACGTGGCGCCTCTGGGTTCTCCCGGGCGTGCTGCTCTTCCTGGGGCTGACGACGCCGCTGCTGGCCGCGCTCACGCCGAAGATCCTCAAGATGACGGCGCAGCGCACCCCCGGCGTCGTCATCCACTTCCCGACGCCGACGGCGAGCGACTCCTACCTGCAGTTCATGGGCAACCTCGCCCAGCTGGCGCTCCTGGTGATCATCGTGACCGGCGCGGCGGCGGTAGCCGGCGAACGCCGCGCCGGGACGGACGTGCTCATGCTGACGAAACCGCTGTCGCGCGCCGGCTTCATCGTCGCCAAGTCGATCTCCGCGGTCCTGCTGGTGGTAGTGGCGACCGTCCTCGGCACGGCGCTCTGCGTCGTGGTGACGGTCGTCATCTTCGACCCCGCGCACATCGCCCGCTTCGTGGAGTCGGTCGCGCTGTGGCTGGTCCTGGCGGCGATGTTCGGGACGCTCATGATCCTGCTCTCGGCGGCCACGGAACGACAGGCCTCCGCGGCCGGCGCGGGGATCGCCGTCTACGTCTCGCTCTTCGTGCTCACGGGGTTCCCGGCGCTGCGCAGCGTCACGCCGGCTGGGCTGCTCTCCGCCAACGACGCGCTGCTCAAGGGCAAGGACGCGGCGCTGGCGTGGCCGCTGGCGACGACCGCCGCCCTTGCGGTCCTGTTCGTCGTCGCCGCCGCGTTCATCTTCCGGCGCAAAGAGCTGTAGCGGGCCGAACGCCTCGCCGGCCGAGCCAGGCGACCGGCGCGCGAGTCGACGGCCGGGCGAGTCGACGGCCGGGTGAGTCGACGGCCGGGCGAGCCACAAGCCCGACGATGACGGCCGAAACCCGCCAGAAACTGGGAGCCTCCGTCAGCGCTCTCCCGGCGGGCCGACCGCCGGCGGGCCGACCGCCGGCGCGCCCGCCCGTCAGCGAACGACGAAGTTGACGAGCTTCCCGGGCACGTAGATCTCCTTGACGACCTGCTTGCCCTCGAGGAACTTGGCCGTGTTGCCCGCACCCCGGGCCTCGGCGAGCACGGCGTCCTTCTCGGCACCCACCGCCACCTGCAGCCGGTCGCGCAGCTTGCCGTTGACCTGGACGACGACGGTGACGACCTCGTCGGCGGCGAGCTCCTCGTCCCAGCCGGGCCAGGCGGCGTCGAGCACCACGCCCTCGCCGCCGAGCAGCTCCCACACCTCGCTCGCCAGGTGCGGCGCCATCGGGCACAGCAGCAGCGTGACGGCGGTGACGACCTCGCGCCACTGGGCGAGCGTGAGCGCGCCGCGCGCGCGCGCCCACACGTCCAGCACCTCGTTCTGCATCTCCATCAGCGCCGAGACGGCGGTGTTGAAGCGAAACGACTCCATGTCGTTCGTCACCTTGCGGATGGTCTTGTTGAGCGTGCGCCGCACCTGGCGGCCCTTCTCTGCCTCGGCCTCGCCCGCCGCCACCCGGCTGGCCCCGCTGCCCTGCGCTTCCACGACCTCGCAGGCGAGGTTCCAGAAGCGCCCCAGGAACCGGTAGCACCCCTGCACGCCGCGGTCGCTCCAGGCGACGCTCTGCTCGAACGGCGCGATGAAGAGCTCGTACACGCGCAGGCTGTCGGCGCCGTAGCGCTCGACGACGCTGTCCGGCGTGACCACGTTGCCCTTGCTCTTGCTCATCTTCTGGCCGTCGCCGGCGAGGATCATGCCCTGGTTGCGCAGCGTCGCGTAGGGCTCGCCGAAGTCGACGTAGCCGGCGTCCTCCAGCACCTTGCAGAAGAAGCGCGCGTAGAGGAGATGCATGACGGCGTGCTCGGCGCCGCCGACGTAGAGGTCCACCGGCAGCCAGTACCTGGTGGCGTCCTTGTCGAAGGCGGCGGTGTCGTCGTGCGCCGACGGGTAGCGCAGGTGGTACCACGACGAGCAGACGAAGGTGTCCATCGTGTCGGTCTCACGTGTGGCCGGGGCGCCGCATTTCGGGCACGTGGTGTGCACGAAGGCCTCGTCGCGGGCGAGCGGCGAGCGCCCGTCGTCGGTAGGCTCGTAGTCCTCGATCTCGGGCAGCAGCACCGGCAACTGGTCCTCCGGCACCGGCACGGCGCCGCACTTCTCGCAGTACACGATCGGCATCGGCACGCCCCAGTAACGCTGGCGGCTGATGAGCCAGTCGCGCAGCTTGAAGTTGATGGTCTTGCGCGCCGCTCCGCTCTCGCCGAACTTCGCGACGATCGCCTCGAACGCCGGGCCCGGCGCCGGCATGCCGTCGAACTCGCCGGAGTTCACCATGACGCCGTCGCCGGTGTACGCCTCGGTCAGCGTGCCCTGCGCGCCCTCCGGCGGCGCGATGACCTCGATGATCGGCAGCCCGAACTCGGTGGCGAACTGGAAGTCGCGCTCGTCGTGCGCCGGCACCGCCATGATGGCGCCGGTGCCGTAGCCCATGAGCACGTAG
>CAIWHY010000148.1 GCA_903912585.1 uncultured Thermoleophilia bacterium
CGGCCGCCGCCGGCGCGCCGGCGGCCCCCGGCCGCACCTCCGGGTCGAGCGGCAGGTCGCGTACCGCGGCCGCCTGCCGCTCCACGCTCGTGACCACGCTGAGCAGGACCCCGAGCCAGACGAGCTGGCCGGCGGGGATCAGGATCTCCAGGAGCAGCGCCTGAGACGCGACCAGCGTGCCGAGCGACAAGTCGCCGGCGAGCACCAGCCACACGCCGACGGCGAGGACGACTCCCAGCCCGAGGGTCGGCGTCAGCGGGCCGACGGTCCCCAGGCGCTGGCCGCTGACCCCGAGGTCGGAGACCGCCCCCGCGACCGAGTCGCGCGAACGGCACCAGCGCTCGAACAGCCACTGCTCGGCGGCGGCGGCCTTCACGGTCTCGATGCTGGCGACGATCTCGCTGGTGAGCGCCGACTGCCGGACGCGGCCGCGGTCCGCCACCTGCTGGCGCAGCGCGCGGCGGCGCAGGAGGACGGCGGAGACGATCATCGAGGCGACGACCACGGCGAGCGCCGTGGCCCCCAGCCGCAGGTCCAAGGCCAGCAGGACGGCGCTGAACACGAGCACGGTCATGATGCTCACGATGGAGAGCGGCACGAGCATGCCGGCCTGGAACGTCGAGCGCTGGATCCCCGCTCCGCGCGCCGTGACGTCGCCGGTGCCGAGGTGGTCGACCTCCGGGACAGAGATGCGCAAGGCGTGCCAGACGAAGGCCGTGGAGCGCGTGGCGTTCAGGCGCACGGCGAATCTCGAGAGGATGTGGTACTGAAGCCAGCTCAGCACGCCGGCGAGGAGCGTCGCGGCGATCAGCCCGACGACGATGGGCAGCGCCCACTCGGTGGCGCCGGCGATGAGGTACTGGTCGAGGAAGGTACGCACCAGCAGCGGCACGGCGAGGCCGGGGACCAGAGCGACGACCCCGGCGATGCCGACGAACACGAAGGCGGACGGCCCCGCACGGAAGAGCCCGCGCAGGACCGCGCCGTTGCCGGGCGCGGAGCTCACTTCACGAACTGCTGGACGGGCGCCGCCTCGGACACGACTACGGCGACCTCCGCCAGCGTGCCGGGCGTGACCGCCGTGGGCGGCCCCTCGCCGGTGGTCCAGCGGTAGCCGCTGGGCGTGGTGGGATCGGGTGTGAGCGCCACGGTGACCTCGAGGATCGGACCGCCCGTGAGGAAGTAGTCGGCGAGGCTGATGTTGCCGCCCACGATCAGGGTGACGCGCTCCGGCGAGACGGGGACGGGGGAGACGGCCTTCACCCGTCCTTCGAGCGTGCCGAACTGGGAGCGCGGCGCGGACGACAGGCTGACGCGCGCCGCCATGCCGGGCCGGATGCGCTTGCCCGGGCCCGCCGGGACGTAGGCCACCACGACCGCTGGGGAACCACTGGGCTCGACGGTGAGCAGCGGGGTACCCCTGTCGGTGACCCCGCCGGCGCGCACCAGCACCGTCGCCACCGTGCCCGCCACGGGGCTGGTGACGGTGATGGGCTCGTCTTTCAAGCTCCGCAGGTGAGCGACCACGGCGCCCGCCGCGACGATCTGCCCCGGCGACACCTCGACGCTGGTGACCGTCCCCTGGAGTGCGGCGCCCACCTCCATGAACCCTTGCTCGGGCACGACCATGCCGGGTCCTGTGACCGCGTCCGGCGTGTCCCCCCACACCGCCCACGCGACGCCGGCGAGCACCAGGAGGATGATGCCGAACAGCATGATCCACGAGGGCCGGTCGGTGATCGGCAGCCTGCCGGCGACCTCCGCGGTGGGGTCGCGCTCGCTGCTCTCGTTCATCCTGTGAGCCTCCCGTGGCGCCGCACCGGTCGCCGCCCCGACGCCGCTAGTGTACGCCGCGCGCGGGCTCGGGGACAGGCGCGCCGCGCCGCACGCACGTCGCCGTTTCAAGTCCGCGAGGCGGCGTGCCGATAACCACCGGATAGCCTGAGCGGCGATTCGAGCGCAAGGCGTACATATACCCCCCCCCCCCCCGGCTAGACGCGGGCTGACAGCGGGGGCGTCCTCGGCCTGCGACAGGGCTGAGGCAGAGCGAACGACGTGAGGAGAGAGCGCGTGCGGACCACGCAGCGTAGTTCGGATGGCCTGCCCGGCAGGGCGGGCGGCGCCTGATGGCGCAGCGCCGGCGACCAGGTAGGAAGAGGGCCGCGGCGAGCGCTGCCGACGAGCCGCTTCAGCCGCTCTCGTCCGAGGAGCTGCGCCGCCAAGCCGAGGCGCGCCTCGACGTACTCTCGGCCGCCGCCCTGCCCGCGCCCGCGGAGCTCGCCGCCGCCGTCCACGAGCTGCGCGTCCACCAGATCGAGCTGGAGATGCAGAACGAGGAACTGCGCCGCGCCCAGCTCGAGGCGGAGACGCTGCGCGTCCAGTACGCCGAGCTCTTCTTCATGGCGCCGGTGGGCTACTTCACGCTCGGCAACAGGGGCATCGTCGGCGAGGCCAACCACACGGCCGCCGGCCTGCTCGGCGTAGAGCGGCGCGAGCTCGTCGGACAGCCGTTCAGCGCCTTCGTCCTGGCCGCCGACCGGGACACCTACTACCGGCACCTCGAGCTGCTCCAGCAGAGCGAGGAGGCGCAGAGCTGCGAGGTGCGCCTGAAGCCCGTCGGCGGCGAGCCTTTCTGGGCGCGGCTCGAGGGGCGCTCGCAGGGCGATGCCGGCGACGAGTCGCGGAGCTACAACCTGACTTTCGCCGACGTCGACAAGCGAGTTTTCGCGGAGGAGGCGCTGCGGCGCCGCGAGAACGAGCTGCGCATCGTGCTGGAGACCGTCCCCGATGCGGTGTTCCACGTCGACCGCGACTACCGGCTGGTGTTCGCCAACGAAGGGTGGGTGCGGGCGACCACGACGACGCAGGGCAAGGCAGTCGCCATCGGCGAGCCTGTCCTGGCCTCCGGATACTCGCCGGACGTCATCGAGGCATGGCGCGGCTACTACGACCGCGCCCTCGGCGGCGAGTCCTTCGCAGAGGTGCTCACCTTCGCATCCGCCGACGGCACGTACTACACGGAGAACCAGTTCAGCCCGGTGCGTGAGGCCGACGGCGAGGTCAGCGGCGTGATCGTCACTTCTCGGGACGTCAGCGAGCGCCGGCGTGTTGAGGGGCAGCTTGACGACGAGAGGCTGCGCTTCAAGCTGCTCGTGGAGAACAGTGCCGAGGCCTTTCTCATGACGCAGCCGGACGGGACGCTCCTTGGGGCAAATCCGGCGGCCTGCCGGATGTTCGGCCGCTCGGAGGAGGAGCTCTGCCGACTCGGCAGAGCGGGCATCGTCGACGTCACCGACCCGCGCCTCGCCGCGATCCTCGAGGAGGGGGCGCGAACGGGGAGTGCCGCCGGCGAGGTACGCCTGCTGCGCAGCGACAGGACGACCTTCCCCGGGGAAGTGTCGTCGAGCGTCTACTCGGACCACCTCGGCAATGAGCGCTCAAGCATGAGCATTCGCGACCTCAGCGAGCGCAGGGAAGCGGAGGAGGCCCTGCGGAAGTTCGACCGGCTGTTCCACGGCAACCCGGCGCTGATGGCCGTGAGCAGTGTGTCGGACGGCCGTTTCACCGAGGTCAACGAGGCCTTCCTCGCCGCGCTCGGCTACTAGCGCGAGGAGATCGTCGGCCACACCACCGACGAGCTGGGCCTCTTCATCGAGCCGGAGCAGCAGCGCGATGTCGCCGAGCAGATCCAGGCGCAGGGTCGCGCCAGCGATTGCGAGCTCAAGGTCCTGTGCAGGGACGGCAGCATCCTCGATGGCCTCTTCTCCGGAGAGATCATCGAGAGCCAAGGGCAGCAGTACTTCCTCACTGTGATGATCGACCATACAGAGCGCAAGCGCGCGGAAAAGGCAGTGCGCGCCAGCAGGAAGCAGCTCGCCTGCGCCGTCGACGGCTCCGGCGTCGGCCTCTGGGACTGGCAGGTGCAGAGCGGCGAGGAGACGTTCAGCGAGCACTGGGCCGGGATCCTCGGCTACACGCTCGCCGAGCTCGCCCCGACCTCTGTCGAGACGTGGCGGAGCCGCAGCCATCCCGACGACCTGCGGCGCGACGACGAGCTTCTGGAAGAGCACTTCTGCGGGCGGTCGCCGAGCTACTCCTGTGAGATGCGCCTGCGCCACAAGGACGGCCACTGGGTCTGGGTCCTCGACTGCGGCAAGGTCACGGAGTGGGACGAGGGCGGGCGCCCGCTCAGAATGATCGGCACGGCACTCGACGTCAGCGAGCGCAAGCAGGTCGAACGCGCCCTCGCCCGGAGCGAATCGCGCTACCGCTCGCTCTTCGAGGACTCGCCGGTGGCGATGTGGGAAGAGGACCACGCGGCGGTCAAGGCGCGCCTCGAGGAGCTCCTCGCCGCCGGGGTCGGGGACATCGAGAGCTACCTGCGCGAGCACCCGGGCGAGTACGAGCGCTGCCTGGGACTCACCCGCACCCTCGACGCGAACGCCGCCGCCGTCGCGCTGTTCGAGGCCGCGAGCCGCGAGGAGCTGGTGGCGCGCCAGGACGAGGTCTACCCGCGCGGGGTCGTCGGCAGCCTGCCCGCCTTCTGGGCGGCGCTGCTCGCCGGGCGCCGGGCGGCGAGCGGCGAGGAGGCCAACCTGACGCTCGGCGGAGGCGAACTGCAGGTTCTCGCGACCGCCAGCGTCGCGCCCGGCCACGAGGACGACTGGGGCCGCGTCTACCTTGCCGACGTCGACGTCACCGAGCAG
>CAIWHY010000149.1 GCA_903912585.1 uncultured Thermoleophilia bacterium
CGCCCGTCAGACGCCGAAGCCGGGCGTGAGGTCGAACGCCGCCAGATCGGCGTCGCTCTCGCGGCGCCGGATCTGCGCGAGTCCGCCGTCGCGCGTCGCCGCATACGCGGCGGCGCGCGGGCGGGCGTTGTACTGGTTCATCATCTCCAGCGTGTAGCCGCCGGCCTCGAGGAAGACGACGATGTCACCGACGCCCGTGCCGGCCGGGAAGCGCCGGTACGGCGTGTCGCCGTCGCCGGCGAACACGTCGCCGCCGTCGCAGAGCGGGCCCGCCAGCCGGAAGGGCCTGTCGGCCGGCTCCCCGGCCCTGCCCGCGACCAGCGTGCGGAAGTACCAGGCGTAGTTGGTGTGCTCGAGCAGGGTGTTGAAGCCGGCGTCGATCGTCAGCCAGTCCTCGGCGCCCGTGACTTCGCCGCCGGCGCCGCGCCGCTTCTTCGTCTTCGCGTTCTCCACGCGCGTCACGAGCACGCCGCAGGTCGTCGCCAGCGACCGGCCGGGCTCGAGGAAGAGCGTGAGGTCAGGCCGCCGCGACACGAGGACTCCGCAGATCGCGGCGGCGTAGTCGTCGACGGCGAGCGCCGACGAGAAGTAGTCGGGGCGTGCTCCCTCCGGCCCGGCGGCCCCGGCTACGCCCGCCGCGAGCGGCTCGCGATACGGGACGGCGAACCCGCCGCCGGCGTCGAGGAACTCGAGGCGCACGCCGGGCACCCGTTCGACCTCGTCCACGATGTCGAGCGCCGTCTCCACGGCCTGCCGGTACGGCTCGACGCTGGTGATCTGAGAGCCGACGTGCAGGTGCAGTCCGACGGGCACGAGCCAGGGATCGTCCGCCGCACGCCTGAAGGCGGTCACGGCGTCGTCGCGGTCGATGCCGGCCTTGCCGCCGTGAGCGGTCTCGAGGCCGGGGTGGGTGAGCGTGGGCACGTGCACGTCCACGCGCGGGGCCACGGCCGCCGCCTTCTCGAGCCGGGCGGCCACGAGGGCCACGCGCTCCAGCTCGAAGAGCGAATCGGCGAGGATCGCGCGCACGCCGGCGTCCACGGCCGCGGCGATCTCCACCTCGGTCTTGGCGACCCCGTTGAACACGATCTGCCGAGGCGCGAAGCCCACGCGCAGCGCCTTGGCCAGCTCCCCGCCCGAGTTGACCTCGACGCTGAGCCCGGCGTCGCGCACCACGTGCAGGAACCAGAGGTTGGAGCAGGCCTTGCTGGCGAAGAAGATCTCGGTGGCCGGGTGACGGGCGCCGAAGCCGTCGAGGAGCGCCGCCGCATTGGCACGGAGGCGGCGCTCGCTGTAGACGTAGAACGGCGTCTCGAGCCGCCCGGCCGCGGCGGCCAGATCGACGCCGTCGAAGCACAGGTGGCCGTCGCGGACGGTGAGCAGGCCGTCTGAGTCCATCGTTCTCCCTCGGCTTGTGTGGCCGGACGCGGCCGAAGTATACTGCCCCCGCTCCGCCCCACCGGCTACGGGAGTCACGTGCACCGAGTGGTCGCCGTCAGGCCCAAAGATCATCGCCGCTCAGCCTTCTCGGGCGGCAAGTTCCACGACTTTTAGCACCCTCCCCCGCGCGCCCGTCGCCGCTCCGTCTGCCGCGGAGCCCCTTCGACCTCGCGCGCCCGCACCGTCCCCCGAGGCCTCCGGCATCGCCTGAGCTCCGGGGTCCGGCGGCCGCCCCTGCTACGGCGACGCCTCAGGCAACGGACGATCCCAGGTGGAGAGTGGTACGCACACCGAACACAACGAGCCCCGCCGGCACTCGCCGGCATCACGGGAGGATGACGGGATGACCAGCTCTCCCCTGCTCACCGTCGACCTCGACGCCATCACCGCAGCCACGCGCCGGCTGCGGGCGCAGTTGGGCGCCGGCGGCTTCTCACTCCTGGGCGTCACGAAAGCCGTGGACGGCGAGCCTGCGGTCGCGCGAGCGCTGCTCGAGGGCGGCGCCGGCGGCCTCGCCGACTCGCGCCTGCAGTCCCTGCAGAGGCTCGCCGCCGAGCGGCTCGGCCCGCGCACGCTCATCCGCGCGCCGCAGAGGGACGAGCTGGAGAGCGCGGCGGCGGTGGCCGACCGCGTCTTCCTCTCGGACCCGGAGGCGGCGCGCGCGCTGGGCGCCCACGCGCCGGGCGGCCGCGGGTCGCCGCGGAAGGTGGAGGTCCTCCTGACCGTCGACCTCGGCGACCG
>CAIWHY010000150.1 GCA_903912585.1 uncultured Thermoleophilia bacterium
CGATCTGCGTCTCCGCCGAGGGCGACAGCAGCGCGTGGCCCGCGACCGACTCCGCGCCGAGGCCCAGCCCGAGGCCGAGCCCGTGCGCGCCGCCGTCGCCGCTTGCCAAGAAGTCTAGGCGCGCGGGCTTGCGCTTGGGCAGGTCGTGCGAGAGGACGCGGTAGGAGGCGGCGAAGACGACGGCCGCGAGAGTCACGATGGCCGTGGCGACGTAGAGCGTCTTGGCCGTGTCGGTGCCCGTGAGAGCGCCGTGGATGCTCACCGACCAGAACACGAAGTAGCTGGCGATGTGCACGTCGCGCCACCACTTCCGGGAGAGCTTCTTCATCGCCAGGGCGGTGAGCTCGACGGCGATGAGGATGTAGAGCGCGACGATGCCCACGGCGATCGCCGTCGGCTTCCAGGTGCTGGAGAACGGCACCAGCAGGTCGGCGACGCGGAACTTGGCGTAACTGTCGAAGAGCAGCGTCACGAGGTGGCCGGCGATGAAGAAGAACGTCAGGCCGGCCAGCCAGCGGTGCATGGCGAGGAGCGTCGGGGCGTGGCGCCACTTGGGGAACAGGTCCGTGGCGAGCACGATGCCCCAGAGGACCGAGGCGGTCAGCATCAGCCACGCCACGATGCCGGCGGCGCGCGAGAGATACCACCAGATGTGTGGATCGTTCATACGGTGCTTCCTTCCGTGATGCCGGCGCGTTCGAGCGCCGGGGTCATGCGTGTGATCCCGTCGAGGGTCGTCGCGATCCCGTCGAGCTCGTGCCTCTCGAGATAGTCGAGAGCTCTTTCCGAGCCGCCGAGGAGAGCAGCGGTGGCGTGGGCCTCCGCCTCCCATCCGGCGCGCGCGATCACGGTCACGGCCGCGAGGTCGGTCGTGGCGCACGCCTGCGTGGCTGGGTCGATGACGTGGTGACGCCTGCTGCCGTCCTTGACCCACGTGCGCGTGAGCGTGCTCGAGGTGGCGATCCCGCCGGCCTCGAGCGCCAGCCTGAGCCGCTCGCGCGAGGCGTCGAACGGATCTTCGATGGCGACGTGCCACCCCTCCGGCGACGGCGCCCTGCCGGCAGCCGCCAGGTCGCCGCCGACGCTCACCAGTGCGCCGCCGGTGCCGCCGCGGAGCAGCTCGGTGACGACCATGTCGGCGGCGAGGCCCTTGCCGATCCCGCCGGGGTCGATGCCGAGGCCGGCGGGGACGACCACCGACGAGGTCGCAAGGTCGAGCGTGACGTCGGCGATCGTGACGTCCGTGATCGCGCGCTCGCGACGCGCTGCGCCTGAGGTGCTGCTGGCGCGGCCGGAGCCGTCGTAGCTCGCCGAGTAGCCGGCCGCGTTGATCGCCGACAGGAGCGTCGGGTCGTAGCGGCCGCCCGAGACGCGCCAGGCCTGCTTCATCGTCGCCAGCAGGAACAGCGTGTCCGGGGAGACCATGACGAACGCGCCCGGCGCGCCGTTGAGGCGGGAGACGTCGCTCGCCGGCAGGAAGCGGCTCCAGCGACGCTCGAGCTCCTCGAGCCGGCTCCTGGCGTAGGCTTCGGCGCCCTCCGCCGGGTCGACAAGGATGACGTGCGCTTCCGTGCCCATGACCCGGAATCTCACGTCAGGGCTTGCTGCCACCGGAGCTCGCCACCGGCGCGGCGGCGGGCGCGGCCGAGTACGACGCCGCCGAGTAGGACCCTCCGCTGCTCGCGGGAGCGCTGACCGTGTTCACCACGGCGTGCGGGGTCAGGACGATGGGCTTCTTCGCCGCGGCCACGGCGAGGTTGCCGAGGACGGCACCCTGATGCGGGTTCTTGGCCGCGTGCTGGGTCACGAGGCTCGCGGTCGAGACCTTTGTCGCGGCCTGGGCGCGCCCGGCCGAGACCTCCATGTTGGCCACGAGGCCGGCCATGGCGGCGATGCCGATGCCTGCGGCGGCGATCCGCCCGCCGTTCCCGGAGCGCTTGCGCGGCGCGCGCGGCGGGGCCGGAGCCACGCGCTTCGCGTCCGGGGCTGAGACCGGCGGGGCCGGAGCCACGCGCTTCGCGTCCGGGGCAGCGCGCTTCGCCTCACGGTCGGCGCGCCGGGCGTCCCGGTCCGCTGCCGCACGTGTCTCGTCAGCGTCCTTGATGTCCTCCCCGCGGTAGATGGTCACGGGATTCTTTTGCGGGCCCGCGTCGGGCCGTGGCGTCTCGTCAGTCATCGGCTCCTCCGCCGTAGTGTGATTCGCCGCCGCCGGACGCGTGCGTCGGCGCCGCGCTCGGGGCCGCGCTCACGACCCACGAGCTCCCTGAAGACGCAGCGGCAGGCACCGTCTTGGTGACCGGATGATCGACGCGCGCCGTGAGCTTGCCGTGGCCGCCCAC
>CAIWHY010000151.1 GCA_903912585.1 uncultured Thermoleophilia bacterium
ATGGCTTCGGCAGAGGGCACTACGGCCGCGCCGACGGGTCGACGCAGAGGTGCGGCGCAGCCACGCCAACATTCCTCTTGCGTCGGTTGTTCCATTGTGGTATCTTTTTCGGCCGTGCGTCACCCGCGACCATGCCACTCGACCTCCGGTATGGTGTGCTCTTTTTCCCTGGTCCACGCTAGAAAGAGGAGACTCGCTTGAACGAGCCCAAGGCGCCACGCGTGCGTACGTCTTTCGCCAAGCTCGACCAGCCACTCGCCCTTCCGAATCTCATCGATATCCAGAAGAAGTCGTGGGAGTGGTTCCTCAAAGATGGTCTCAGCGAGACCATCGCCGACATCAACCCGATCAAGGACTACTCGGAGAAGCTCCTCGTCCAGTTCGGCGAGCACCAGTTCGGTGAGCCCAGCAAGCCCATCGCGGAGTGCCGCAACAAGGACATGACCTTCTCCGCCCCCCTCACGATGAAGGTCGCCTTCATCAACGAGGAGACCGGCGAGATCCGCGAACAGTCCGTCTTCATGGGCGATTTCCCGATGATGACCGACCGCGGCACCTTCATCATCCACGGCACCGAGCGCGTCGTCGTGACGCAGCTGGTGCGTTCCCCGGGCGCCTACATCATGGAGCCCAAGCAGGCCGAGCGCGAGAAGCAGGTGCTGGTCGCCAACCTCATGCCGCAGCGCGGATCGTGGCTCGAGCTGGAGATCGACAAGAAGGGCACCGTCAACGTCCGCATCGACCGCAAGCGCAAGTTCCCCGTCTCGGTGCTCCTGCGCGCCATGGGCTACGGCAGCAACGAAGAGCTGCTCGACCTCTTCGACCACTCGGTCTACATGCGCAACACCGTCGACAAGGACGCCACCCACTCCCAGGAAGAGGCGCTCGTCGAGCTCTTCCGCAAGCAGCGCCCCGGCGAGCCGCCGACCCTTGACGGCGCCACGGCCATGCTCAAGGGCCTCTTCTTCGACCCCAAGCGCTACGACCTCTCGCGCGTGGGGCGGCACAAGCTCAACGTTCGCCTGCACAACCACGTCAAGCCCGAACTGCGTCCGGACGCCGACGTCCGCGTGCTGGTCAACGAGGACATCATCGAGCTCATCAAGCGGCTCATCGCGCTCCCCGGCAAGCTCGGCGTGCCCGAGGACGCCAAGGACTACGCGGCCGAGGCCAACGCCTTCCTGCAGACCCGGCGCGAAGAGATCGCCCACGAGATCGATGAGTACGAGCACTTCGGCAACCGCCGTCTGCGCACCGTCGGTGAGCTCGTGCAGGACGCGTTCCGCATCGGGCTCGCCCGCATGGAACGCGTCATCCGCGAGCGGCTCACCACCGAGGATCCGGACACGATCGTCCCGGCGACGCTGGTCAACATCCGCCCGGTCGTCGCCGCCCTCAAGGAGTTCTTCGGGTCCTCGCAGCTCTCGCAGTTCATGGACCAGACCAACTCGCTCTCCGGCCTCACGCACCGCCGCCGTCTGAGCGCCCTCGGCGCCGGCGGCCTCACGCGCGAGCGCGCCCCGATCGAGGTCCGCGACGTGCACCCGACCCACTACGGCCGCATGTGCCCCATCGAGACGCCGGAAGGCCCGAACATCGGCCTCATCGGCTCGCTCGCCTCCATGGCCACGGTGGACGAGTTCGGCTTCATCCGCGCCCCGTACCGCAAGGTCGTCAAGGGCAAGGTCACCGGCGAGATCGTCTATCTCGACGCCTCGGAAGAGGAAGAGGAGTTCATCGACGCCAAGACCGGCGATGTCCACTACGTGACCATCGCGCAGGCCAACGCGCCGTTCGACGCCAAGTCGGGCAAGTTCGAGGACGAGCTGGTGCTCGCGCGCACGCGCGCCGGCGCCGACATCGTCAAGGTCCCGCCGGGCGAGATCGACTACATGGACGTGAGCCCCACCGAGCTCGTCTCGGTGGCCACCGCCCTGATCCCGTTCCTCGAGCACGACGACGCCAACCGCGCCTTGATGGGCTCGAACATGCAACGCCAGGCCGTGCCGCTGATGGGCCCCGAGGCCCCGTATGTGGGCACCGGCATGGAGTTCCGTGCCGCCGTGGACACCGGTGACGTGATCCTCGCCGAGCGCGCCGGCAGGGTCAGCTACGTCGACGCCGACAGCATCGAGGTCGACCACGGCAAGGGCGACGTCGACACGTACGGGCTCACCAAGTTCACGCGCTCCAATCAGGGCACCCTCATCCACCAGAAGCCGCTCGTGTTCCAGGGCGACACGGTGCAGTCAGGCGACGTGCTCGCCGACGGGTCGTCCACCGACCACGGCGAGATCGCCCTCGGCCGCAACCTCCTCGTCGCCTTCATGAGCTGGGAAGGCTACAACTTCGAGGACGCCATCATCCTCAGCGAGAAGGTCGTCAAGAACGACCTGCTCTCTTCGATCCACATCGAGGAGTACGAGGTCGATGCGCGCACCACGAAGCTGGGCGACGAAGAGATCACGCGCGACATCCCCAACCGCTCGGAAGAGTCGCTCAGCGACCTCGACGAGCGCGGCATCGTGCGCATCGGCGCCGAGGTCAACTCCGGCGACCTGCTGGTCGGCAAGGTCACGCCCAAGGGCGAGACCGAGCTCACCGCCGAGGAGAAGCTCATCCGCGCCATCTTCAAGGAGAAGGCGCGCGAGGTGCGCGACACCAGCCTCAAGGTACCCCACGGCGAGGGCGGCAAGGTCATCGACGTCAAGATCTTCAGCCGCGAGAACAACGACGAGCTCCCGCCGAGTGTCAACGAGCTCGTACGCGTCTATGTCGCCAAGCGGCGCAAGATCGCCGAGGGCGACAAGCTCGCCGGCCGTCACGGCAACAAGGGCGTCATCTCCAAGATCGTCCCCGAAGAGGACATGCCGTTCCTCGAGGACGGCCGTCCTGTCGACATCCTGCTGAACCCGCTCGGCGTGCCGAGCCGGATGAACATCGGCCAGATCCTCGAGACGCATCTCGGCTGGGCAGCCGCGCACGGCGTCTTCGAGAGCGCCGAGGTCAGCCAGATGAACGGCAATTC
>CAIWHY010000152.1 GCA_903912585.1 uncultured Thermoleophilia bacterium
CGGCCTCGATCTCGCCCAGCTGGCCCGCGACGCCATCGCGCGCGGAGCCGACTGCCTCGGCATGGCCGGGGGCGACGGTTCGCAGGCCCTCGTCGCCTCCATCGCCCACGCGCACGACCTCCCGTTCGTCTGCATCTCGGCGGGCACGCGCAACCACTTCGCCCAGGACCTGGGCTTCGACAAGGAGGATCCGCGCAAAGGCATGGCCGCCTTCTGCGACGGCGTCGAGCGCCGCATCGACTATGCGACGGTGGGTGACCGCCTGTTCGTGAACAACGTGTCGCTCGGCATCTACGCCACCATCGTCCAGCAGGACGGCTACCGCGACGCCAAGGTCGGGACCTCGAAGGAGCTGCTCCCCGAGATGCTCGGCCACCAGGCCGAGCCGTTCGACCTGCAGTTCACCACGCCCGACGGCACCGAGGTCGAGGACTCGTTCCTGATCATGGTGTCCAACAACCCCTACATCCTGGGCCCGTCGCTCGACGTCTCGCAGCGGCGCCGCATGGACACCGGTACGCTCGGCGTCTTCGCGGTGAACGCGAAGAGCGGCCGCGAGGCCGCGGCCGTGGTCACGCGCACCGCGCTCGGCCTCGGCGAACGCGACCCGCGCCTGCACCAGTTCACCGCCGAGACCTTCGCGGTGCGGTCCCGCAGCGGCAAGGCCTTTGCCGGGATCGACGGCGAGGCGCTTGATCTCGATACGCCGCTCGAGTTCCGCACGCACCCACGCGCCCTGCGCATGCTCGTGCCCGGGGACGTGCTCGCCGAGGCGGAGCGGCGCCGGGCACGCGGCTTCAGCCCCCGCGCCCTGTTCGGCGTCGCCCTCGGGCGGCCGTCGGCGGCGCTCGCCGCGGCGGAGCGCGCGGAGACCGGCGGCGGGCCGGCAGGAACTGGCCCGAAGGCCGCGCGCCGATGAACGCCTCCGGGCAGCCGGCCGCGCCTTCGGGCGCACGGATCGCCGCGGCCGCCGTCGGCTTCGACCTCGGCGAGACGCTGTACCACTACGCGGGCGCGCCCTTGAGCTGGCTGGAGCGCGGGCGGCCGGCCATCGACAAGGTCGTCATCGCCTGCGGCATCGACCGCTCCAAGGCCGACGTCGCGGCCGCCCACACGAAGGTGGCGAGCTACAGCGACTACCTGCGCCGGCGGATCGAGAAGGTCTCCGCCGCGGACCTCCTGGCCGACGCGCTCGCCAGGATCGGCGGAGGCGCGGCGACGCGCCTCGAGACCGGGGTCGACGCCTCACTCTCGTACATCCGCCGCAGCCTGCGGGCCTATCCCGACGCCGCCGAGACCCTGCGCACGCTGAGGGACGCCGGCTTCGGCGTCGGCGCGCTGAGCAACGTGCCCTTCGGGATGCCGCGGCGCACGATCCACAGGGACCTCGCGCGCTCGGGACTGGCGCCCTACCTCGACGGCTTCGTCACGTCGGTCGACGTGGGCCTGCGCAAGCCGCACCGGGCGACCTTCGAGTGGCTGGCCGCCACGCTCGGCGTCGAGCTCGAGGAGCTGGTCTACGTCGGCAATCTGCCGACCGACGTCACGGGGGCGCGGGCGTGCGGCTGCACCCCCATCTACCTCGACCGCACGCGCAGCGGGATCGACTTCGGTCAGGCCGCGACCGTGCACCACCTGCGCGAGGTCCCGCCGCTGCTCACGCTCGCC
>CAIWHY010000153.1 GCA_903912585.1 uncultured Thermoleophilia bacterium
CGGGTCCGGCTGCGAGTTCCTTCGCCGCGACGATGTCGTCGGGCTCTACAGGCTGAAGTACGCGCTCGCGGCCCGCGGCGTCGCGGCCGAGGTCTGGCGTGAAGAGTGGGGCGGATGGCGCTCCGCGAGGGGCGGCGCCGGCGCTGAGGCCTCGGCCGGCGCTTCGCCGGCTACCTCCCCTCTCCACGGCCAGGCGGCCTGAGCCGGGGCACGTACCTCCGTCAGGCGCGACTCCCAGGCTCGGATCCGGGGTTGCGCACGATACACGATGACGCCGCATCCTGGTCGCCACGTCTCAGACCGGACAGCGCGGGCGTGCCTGGCACCATCGTCTACCTTGCTCGGCCCTGCAGATTGACTAGCATGACGGCGCAGCGCCACTCGACGGCGCTGGCCCTTTCGCCTATTATCATGTAATCGGATTATCAGAGAATCAATGGAGGGTCCGATGTCAGAGACGCTCACCGTCACGGAGGTGGTGCGGCACTTCGCGGAGTACGTCAATCGCGTCGCGTATCGTGGCGAGTCATTCGTGCTCGTGCGCGGTAACAGACCGATCGCGGAGCTAAGGCCGCTGCCCGCGGGCAAGCGGCTCGCCGATCTTCCTGCGCTGCTCGCGGCGCTGCCGCATCTTTCCGCCGCCGAAGCCGGGCAGTTCGGGGACGACGTGGACGCGGCGCGCGCCGAGCTCGGCCGCGCAGAGGCAGGGGATCCGTGGCGGTCCTGATCGATGCCAGCATCCTCCTCGAGGTCGAGCGCGGGCGGCTCGATCTCGAGCCGCACGTGGCGCGGCGGCAGGACGACGAGTCGTTTCTCTCCGTGATCACCGCAAGCGAGCTGCTCCACGGCGTGCACCGGGCGGTGGAGCCGCAGCAACTCGCCAGGCGCTCCGCGTTCGTCGAGGGCGTCCTCGAACGCTTCCCCATCCTGCAGGTGGATCTCGCCACGGCCCGGGCGCACGCGCAGGTGTGGGCCGTCCTCGGCGCCGCCGGCACCCTGATAGGGCCACACGACCTCTGGCTCGCGGCCACCTGCATCGCTCACGGACTCACGATGGTCACGGCGAACGTCCGGGACTTCGTGCGGGTGCCGGGGCTGGAGATCGAGGTGTGGGAAGACTCCTGCTGAGGGGCCGCCCGGCGCGCCGCGCGCTCAGGCGGCGGGGTTCGGGGTCTTGACGACCAGGAAGCGCGCCACGCCGTCGCCTTCGTTGCGGATGTCGTGGAGGTGCCCGGTGGCGCTGGGGACCAAGGTGCCGGCCGGCGCCGCGACCGTCTCGCCCTCGATCGTGATCCTCGGCGAGCCCTCGAGCACGTAGAAGAACGCGTCCACCGGTGCCTTGTGCGGCTTGACGACTTCGCCGGGTTGAAGCGTGATCTGCGTCACGACGACGTCCGGGGTCTTGTAGAGGTGCCGGACGTCCACGCCGTGCGGGTTGTCGGCGACCGGGATCTGGTCGGCGGTGATGGTCTGCATCGGGTCTCCTGACCTTGGGGCGGCGCCCGTGTGGGCGATGCTCACGCGCCTGCAAAGTACCCGGCGCGCTCGCGGAGGATTCTTGACGGTGGTCAAGCGCATCTCCGCGCGGCACGCCCATCGGTCAGCCCGCGGAGACCATTGTGTCCCCTTCGCCTCTTGGTTACAGTCACCATGGGGTGACCCAGATTGGGGCGGACACCGGACCACGGGGCAGGAGGGGCACGATGTCGGATGCACCCGCGAGTGGACTTGGCGACCTCGACTCGCAGGACGACCTGACTCCAGCGGACGGGCTGACGCGGCGCAAGTTCCTCCTCGGCGGAGCCGTGCTGGCCGGTGTGGCCACGGCCGGCGCCTTCGGCGCCGGCGGGCTCCTGGGGGCGCCGCCCGCCGCGGCCGCGGCGCCGCCCGGCATGGAGGGGCTGCCGGCGTTCGTGCCCGGCACGAAGCTCACACAGGACCAGATGCGCATCTCGTTCATGGGCACCTGCTTCCTGCCCCGCATCGCCCAGCAGTGCAACAGCGTCTTCGTCGAGCTCGGCAACGGCGACAGCTTCGTCTTCGACTTCGGCTCCGGGGTGTCGTCCAAGTACGTGGCCATGGGCGTCCAGTACTCCAGGATGACGCGAGTGTTCCTCACGCACCTGCACGGCGACCACATGAGCGACCTCATCACCCTCTATTGCTTCGGTCCCTCGATGGACCGCAAGACGCCGCTCCACATCTACGGGCCCAGCTCCGACGCCGGCGACGAGGGCACGAACGCCTTCTGCAATGACCTGTACAGCCTCTGCAAGTGGCACCGCGAGGCCTTCAGCTTCCTGCCCACAGGGCTCAAGGGCCACGGCGACGGCTACGACATCGTCCCCCACGAGCTGCCCTACATGGAGAGCGGGATCGCCTACCAGGCCAACGGCGTGACGATCCGGCACTTCCCGGCCATCCACGACCGCGACGGCAGCATCAGCTACAGGCTCGAGTGGAAGGGCCTGTCGATGGTGTTCAGCGGCGACACCAAGCCCAGCACCTACATGACCCGGCACGCCAGGGGCGTGGACGTGCTCATCCACGAGATGGTCGTGCCGGCGACGGTGTGGGCGACCAAGAACAGCGGCGGCCTGAAGCCCGGCGACACCGGCTACAGGGCCGCCCTGAAGACGGCCAAGAAGGTCCAGGAGTCTTCGCACACCCCCGAGGATGCGCTGGGCTACATCCTCAGCAAGACGCGGCCGCGGCTGGGCATCGCCACGCACTTCCAGGTCAACGACGACACGGTCGGCCCCGCCGCCAAGGCCGTGCGCAGCTGGTACGGCGGCCCGTTCGCGATCGCCGTGGACGGTCTCGTGGTCACCGTGACGCACTCCTCGATGAAGGCGGAGTTCGTCGACCTCGACAGGTTCGCCTGGTACCCCAAGCCGAAGTTCTACCCTTCGGCGATGCTCAAGCCGCCCAAGTACGACGGCCCACTGGCGCAGCTCAACGATCGCCTGCTGCGGCACGTGATCCCCGAGAAGGACTACACGAAGAGGGGCTAAGGCCGGACGGCTCAGCCCGCGGCGATGGCGGCGCTCGCCGCGCTCACGAGCTTGGCGGCCGCGGCGCAGGCGGCGTCCGCGCCCGAGCCGACTCCCGAGCCGGCGCTGCGCGCGATGGCGTCGATGAGCGCGCTGCCGATGATGACGCCGTCGGCGAGGCCCGCGACGCGGGCCGCCTGCTCCGGCGTCGAGATGCCGAAGCCCACGGCGAGCGGTGCCGCCGTGCTGACGCGCAGGCGCTCGATGAGCAGCGGCAGTTCCTCGCCCACCTCCGTGCGCGCCCCGGTCACGCCGGTGACGGCGACGCAGTAGACGAAGCTCGTGGCGGCGGCGCCGACGAGCTCGAGGCGCACGTCGGTGCTGGTCGGCGCGGCCATCGGCACCAGGCTCACGCCCGCGGCGGCGGCGAGCGCCGCGAGGCCGCCGCGCGTGGGTCCGCCGTGGCCGGCCGCGGCGTCCGCCTGAGCGATGGCCGGCGCGTCGCCGACGACGATGCCGACCGCGTCGAGGGCCACTTCGTCGAGAGGGAGGTCCGGGATCACCAGCGCCTCCACGCCCGCCTGCGCGGCCCGCGCGAAGAAGCGCTCCGGGCCGTAGGCGAGCACGGAGTTCACGTAGGTCAGCAGCACGAACGGCACCGCGGCGCTGTGCGCCGCGGCGAGCTCGAAGACCGTCTCCGGCGTGACGCCGGCGAGCAGTGCCTCGTGCGTGGAGCGCTGGACCACGGGCCCGTCGGCGATGGGGTCGGAGTAGGGGATGCCGAGCTCGACGATGTCGGCGCCCGCGTCCACGAGCGTCTCGATCAGCCGATGGCTGGTGGCGACGTCGGGGTGGCCGCCGGTGAGATACGGGATCAGCGCCGCGCGCCCGGCACGCGGCGCCGCGAAGGCGCGCCGCAG
>CAIWHY010000154.1 GCA_903912585.1 uncultured Thermoleophilia bacterium
CGTGACCGAGACGGCCGCCGGAGGTGGGACGGATACCGGCGGGGCCTCCGCCTCGCCTGCGCCCTCGCCGTCCGCGTCTCCTGAGCCGCTCAGTTCCGATGCCCCGGCGGCGGCCGCGGAGGCGGGGCCGTCGGCCACGGTCGAGTCCGCGTCGGTGGTCGACGTCGCGACCCAGGAGCCGCCGGTGCCGGATCTGAAGAAGCTCTCGGCGCTGGGCCTCATGCTGCTCTTGCTGACGATGACGCTGGTGCTCGGGCTCGCCACTCCTCAGCAGATCAGCGCATCCGACCCCGTGGACGTGCTGGTCTTTTCCCCGGAGTCAGACGCGCAGGATCCCGCGGATGAGACGCCGACGGACGTGCCGCCGGCCGACCAGACGCGGGAAGGGAGCTGAACCATGGACGCAGTCGTCTCGATCCTGTATTGGGTCAAGCTCGCGGTCCTGATCGTCATCGTGCTGCTCGCCCTGTGGGGCGCGCTCCGCGCTTCGCGTCTGCGCGTCTTCGTCGCATGGCGGGCGGTGCTTCAGGGGATCCTTGCGATCGCCGCGTTCGCGGTCTTCTCCTTGCTGGCCGGGGTCGTCTACGGGCCGTTGTGGGCGGTCGTGGCGGCGGTCATCGGCATCGCCTATGGGTTCGTCGTCGGGCGCGGCGAGAGTACGTCGACGCGCGGCGCCCAGGTCTGCGTCAAGCGCTCGTCGCTGGTCGCCTGGCTGTGGGCGGTCGCGGTGATCTGCGTGACGCTGACGCTGCTGTTCGGGTCGTCGTTCCTCTTCGGCGCGGCCATGGTCCTGCTGGCACTGGCCGTGGGGGCAGTCGTCGGGCAGGTCGCCGGCGAGTTCGCGGCCGTGAAGAAGCCGGCGGGGATGCCGGCGTCGGAGCGGGCGCGGCAGGCCGACGCCGCCGCGTAGCGCCGGGGGCGCCGGCACCCGCGAGAAGACGGCGCGGGGACGCACGACGAAGGGGCGTGGCTCACGCCGCGCCCCTTCGTCGTCATCTGCTCCCGAGGCGCCCAGCGCCGTTCAGAACCGGATGGTCTCCAGTTCCTCCTCCTTGAGGATGTCCATCAGCGTCCAGAACCGCGCCTCACCGGCGGCGATGCGGAAGACCTCCGTGATGGGCTGCAGCGGGCGGCCGATGATCCCTTCCAGGGCCGCCCGCTCCTCCGCCACGCGGTGCATGAGCTCGAGGTCGTCGAGGAACTCGGCCATGCCCGACACCCGCAGCATCTTCGCCCGCGGCAACTCGCCGGCTCCGTTGTAGAAGCACACCTCTACCCGGGGATCGTCGTGCAGTTGCCGGCAGAACCGCTTGGGCGACATCGTCATGAAGTAGAACCCGCGGTGATCGGCGAACCACATCAGGAGAGGCCGTACTCTCGGCTGGCCGCCGTCTTCGGTGGCCACGTAGCAGATGGGGTTGTGCGCGGCGAACTCGATGCAGTCGCTGAGCTCCACGGTCGCCTCCTAGCGCAATGGCAGCCCGGGCACTCCGACGCGCAGCGCCTGGATGTCGGGCACGGTGCCGTCGCCGTAAGTGCTGAAGTAGGCGCCGTTCTCAACGTACAGCGTGTCGCGCGTGCACCGGTCCGTGCCGAACACGGGCGTGGTCGGGTAGTTGAGCCAGCCTGGGTCGTCGGCGATCTTCTGCAGTCCGGCAGCGTCCGACAGACGGTAGAGAGCGCCGCTCGGGCTCGCGCCGGTGGAGCCGGCGTTGACGGCGATCCAGATCCCGCCGAAGGCGTCGCAGGCGATGCCGTCGGCCGATACCAGCTCGGGCCGCTCGCAGACGACGCGGGGAGCGCCGGCCATACCGTCGCGCCTCACGGGGATGCGCACGATACGGCCGAAGTCGGACACGCTCACGAACAGATCGTCGCCGCGGAAAGCGATACCGTTGGCGCCCAAGCCGTTGTCGCCGGGCGCCAGCAAAGCGTCTTGGAGCCACGGCGTTTTGGGTTCGGCCAGCCGGCCACCCACGCGCGTGCGCCAGATGCAGCCCGTGGCGCAGTCCGTGATGTAGGCGAGGCCGCCGTGGAAGGCGAGGCCGTTGGGGAAGGAGCCGTCGAGTAGCTTGACGGCCTCGGTCAGCTTGCCGCGGCCGTCGAGCGCGAAGACCGCCGAGTCGATGGTCGAGGGCGTCCCCCCTCCGACGACGGCGACGTAGACGTGATCGGCCGCGTCCACGGCGACACCGGCCATCATCCCGTTTGGCGTCAGGTCGAGCGATCCGACCAGGTCGGGCGCCGCTCCGGGCCTGACCCGCCAGATCTGCCCGGTGTTCGTGTCGGCTCCCCACGTGGTGAGCGAGACGTAAAGCCGCCCGTGGCTGTCGGCGGCCATGCCCTCGGCGAACGAGCCGTAGTCGCCGGCCGCGAACGTGGCCACGAGGCTGGGCGTGAACGTGCATGTTCTCGCAGGCGCGGCCGCAGCGGCTCCTGCCGCGAGCAGCGCCAGCAGCAGCGCGCCCGCCAGAACCAGAGTGAGTCGACGTTTCATGGAGTCCCCCTCCGAAGCGATGGCTTGCGGCGGGACCCGGCGGTGGCGCCCTGCCACACTATCGGGTCCAGTCTGGGGGAAGGAGGGCGCCGGCGCCTCACACGAATGGTGTGATTCTCGCCGGCCTCAGTCGTGCGTAGGGGGCAGACTCGCGACGCCTCAACCTGGCGACGTCGCCTCCTCAAGGAGCATGAGCTCCCGGGCGCGCTCCACGGCGTCCGTGCGAGTCTTCACCTCGAGCTTCATGTAGATGCGCTTCATGTGCGACTTCACCGTACTGGTCGTCACGAAGAGTCGTGTGGCGATCTGCGCCGCGGTGAGCTGCGTGGGCAGCAGGTCCAGCACGCGGCGCTCGGCCGGAGTGAGCGGATCTGACAGGCGGCGCGCCTCGAGCGCCCGTCGCACGTGCTCGGCGCGCTCCTCGAGGATGCCGCCGTCCGGGTACGTCGCGAGCACGGCATCGGCCTTCGCGAGCCACAGCGCCGTGTTCGCCTCGTCATCCGCCGCCAGGAACACCTCGGCGAGGCCCACGGCGAGGAACAGATCGCGCAGCGCCAGGGGGCCGACGAAGCCCTTGAGGCGCCCGCACGCCTCCTCGATGAAGGCGCCGAGCCCGGGATCGCGGCGGCGAGCAAGCAGGTGCGCTTGGAGCAAGATGAGCGGCGGCACGATGACGGTCTCCGCGGTCTCCTGGATCCGCCGGTCTGCCTCCATAGCATCGCTCCAGCGGCCCTCGTCCACGGCGATCAGCCCCAGCATCGCGAAGATCCAGTTGCGTTCGTCCAGGTCGCCGGTCATGTCCAGAAGACGGGAGAGGAGGTCCTTGGCGAAGGAGGAGTCTCCGCTGAAGTACGCCGCGGCGGCGAGGTTCTGGCCGGCGTAGACCTGCCACTCGGCACCCTTCTCCAGCTCCCACGCGAGCGTGGCGTCCTGCCGATTGCGGGTGACGCCGTCGGGCGCGCGCGACGCCCTGAGCATCAGCTGCAGCGAGCGCATCGACGAGGCGCCGATGGGGCTCGGTGAGTCGTCGCCTTCGACTGCGTCGGCGACTCTGGCCCAGCGCACGATCCGAGGGTCGTCGGAATACACACTCATGAGGGATGCGGTCAGAAGCAGAGACGGGCAGTTCAGGATGTCGTCGTCCGAGAAGCGGAACAGGAGTCGCAGGGCGCTTTGCCGCTGACCGTGGATGAGGTACTGGTCGCACTGCCAGGCTGCGAGGTCGGCGACGCCGTCGCCCCCGCCGGCCGCGATGGCGTGGCGGACGGCGCCTTCGGCGTCGGAGTGCTGCTCGAGCCAGTGGGACGCTCTCCGGTGGAGTTCAGCGACCTCCTCCGGTGCCGTCTGCTCGAGCCGTGCCCTCAGCAGCTCGCCGAACAGGTGGTGGTAGCGGAACCACTCGTCGCGGTCGTCGAGCGCGACGACGAAGAGGTTCTCGCGCGCCGATCGCGTCAGCAGGTCCCGGGCCGCGGCGTCGTCGCAGACCGCGGCGCACAGACCGGCGCTGAGCCGCTCCAGGACGGAAGTGCGCAGCAGGAAGCGCTTCAGGTCCTCCGGCTGCCGCTCCATGACCTCCTCGGTGAGGTAGGCGGCGATCGTCCGCTGGTCGCCGCGGAGAGCCAGCGGCCAGTCTGCGGTGCCCTGCGTCTGGCCCGCGAGCATCGCCAGGGAGAGGCCGGCGGGCCAGCCCTCGGTGGCGGCCAGGAGTGCCTCGAGCGGCGTCGCGTCCATGGCGCTACCGCCAAGACCGAGCAGGTCCTTCGCCTCCTCCTCGCCCATGGCCAGGTCGCCGGCGCGGTACTCGGCCAGCCGCCCTGCGGCGCGCAGGCGCGCGAGAGGGAGGGGCGGGTCGTCGCGCGTGCCCACTGCGACCTGCGCGCCGTCCGGAAGCTGCCGGAAGAGGGCGGCGAGCAGCTGCCAGGAGTCCTCGCCGCTCACCAGGTGGGCGTCGTCGAGCACGAACAGGAACGGCGGCGCCGCTTCGACGGCCGCCGCCAGGCCGGGCAGGATGCGCTCCAGTGGCGGTTCGCGGAGCCGCAGGAGGTCGAAGAGCGCAGGGTCGACGGAGGTGATGCGCCCCAGGGCGAGCGCGATGTACGTGAGCAGCTCGACGGGGTCGTCGTCGGCTTCGTCGAGCTGCAGCCACGCGCTCGGCCTCGGGTCGGCGGCCAGCCACTGGGAGAGGGCGATGCTCTTGCCGTAGCCTGCGGGCGCGCAAACGACGACGAGAGCCCGCCGGTCCGCGAGCAGCGACTCGACGAGGGAGTCGCGCGGCACGAGCGGCACCTGCCAGCTCGGGGGCCGCAGGCGGGAACCGAGCGCCTGGGATCCGAGGGCGTCGCCGGCGAGGGGCTCGCGGGCGAGTTCGCTCGACTGCGGCAGGTTCATGCTGGTGCGGGTGGAAGCCCTCGACATCGACGCCGACCCCCTTCGGCTGCTGATGCTGCGAACATAGTAGCACGGGAGGCGCCGCCGGCCCCACCGGCCGCCTCAGGCCAAGCCGTATCGCTTCGCCGGACGTGGTGGCGGTGCTTGCCGGCCGCGCGGGGTCGGGCCGCCGGTTCAGTCGTCGTTGGTCGGGCTCAGCAGGCCGAGCTCGCGGCCGCGCTCCACGGCTGCCGTCCGGGTGGTCACCCCGAGCTTGAGGTAGATGTGGCGCATGTGCGTCTTCACAGTGCTCGTGGTCACGAACAGACGTGCGGCGATCTGCGGCGCCGTGAGCTGCGTCGGCAGCAGATCGAGCACGCGCCGCTCGGCTTCCGTGGGGGGGTCGGCGAGGCGCCGCTGCTCGAGCGCCTCGCGCAGACGCCGGGTGCGGGCGCGCAGCATGCCCGGGTCCGGCGACGTCGCAAGGGTGGCCTCGGCGCGGCGGGTCCAGCGTTCGGCCTCGGCGAGCTCGCCGCGCTCGAGCTCGATCTCGCCGAGCACCACCTGGATCAGGATGACGCGCCATGGGACCTGCGGGACCATGTCGCCCAGGTAGCGCTCGGTGCGGGCGATCACGGCGGGAGCCTCGGGATCGCCGTTCTTCGCCAGCACGCGTGCGTGCGCGAGCAGCATCGGTAGCGCCAGGTACATGCCGGGAGAGAGGTCCAGTGTCATGGTCGGCGTCTGCTCCAGCGCCTCCCGATCGAGCCGGGCGGCATCGTCCCATCGGCCCTCGTCCGCGGCGATCAGCGACAGGAACGCGAGCGCGTACGACACGCACTCGACCAGGGGGTGCGTGCCGGCGACCTCGCGGAAGTCGCGTTCCGCGCTCTTCGGGCGCCCGCAGAGGTAGTCGGCCACACCGACCACGCGCAGGGTCTCACAGGGGTCCTGTCTGTCTTGGCGCTGGTCGCTGAGGGCAAGCTGTGCGTCGGCGAGCATGCGCGTGACGCCTTCGGGCGCGAGGAAGGCACGCAGGCCGGCCTGGTAGCCGCGCCAGGAGTTGGAGCCATCCGGTATGGTCCCGTCACCCGTGGGCACCGTGCAGGCCGCCCGGCGCCATCTCTCGCCCTTGACCGGGTCGCCGGTGACGGTGCCATACAGCCAGCCGGCGGCCA
Organism: uncultured Thermoleophilia bacterium; assembly: GCA_903912585.1. Lineage (GTDB taxonomy): Bacteria > Actinomycetota > Thermoleophilia > UBA2241 > UBA2241 > CAIXSE01. Next base: position 6,043 of record CAIWHY010000154.1, read on the forward strand.
TCGTGAGCTCGACGTGATCGGAGAGCTGGCGGTCCGTGAACGAATCCAGCAGCAGGCGCGCGCTCTCCGTCTGTCCGCGGTCGACGAGGTCCATGACCGCGCGGAAGGCGGGCCAGGCCGCAGGGGCGACGTCGCCGGCCGCGAGCCAGTGGCGCACAGCGCGCTCGTCGTCCCCGTGCTCCGCGTACCACGCGGCGGCTCGCCGGTGGAGCTCGGGCAGCTCGTCGGGCGCGCGTCTGCGTTCGAGGGTGAGCAGCAGGTCGGCGAAGAGGTGGTGGTAGCGATACCACTCGTCGTGGTCGTCCATCCCCGTGATGAAGAGGTTCTCGCGCACGAGCGTCGCCAGGTGGTCCGCCGCAAGGTCGTCGCCGGTGACCGCACGGCACAGCTCTGACGAGAGCCGGTCCAGGGGCGACGTCCGGAGCAGGAACTGCCGCAGCTCGACCGGTTGCCGGTCGAGGACCTCCTCGGCGAGGTAGCCGGCTATGGCGCGGTGGTCGCCGCGCACGTCCGGCAGCCAGTCGCCGGTGGATGGGTCCGCGCCCGCGAGCAGGGCGAGACGAAGACCGGCGGCCCAGCCCTCGGTGGCGCCGAGGAGGTCGTCGAGGGCCGCGGGGTCGAGCGTGCGATCGTGCAGGCGCAGCAGCTCCCGGGTCTCACGATGGTCCAAGGCCAGATCGGCGGACCCGTACTCCGCGAGCCCTCCCGCCGCGCGCAGTCGCGCCAGCGGGAGGGCAGGGGCCATCCGCGTGCCGACGGCGACCTGAGCGCCCTCCGGCAGGTGCTCCAGCAGCGTCGCCACGAGGCGCCAGCAGGTGTCGCTGGTGAGCAGGTGGCCGTCGTCCAGCGCCAGCACGAAGGGCTCGGCGACGCTCAGGGCCGCGGCCATCGAGGGCAGGATCCGGTCGTCGATGGGCGGCGTGCGGAGCTGGAGCAGATCGAGGATGGCGGGGTCTACCGGAGCCACCTGCTCCAGAGCAAGGGCAAGATAGGAGAGGAAGAGGACCGGGTCGTTGTCGGCCTCGTCAAGCTGTAGCCAGGCGCTCGGCCGTGGGTCGGCGGCGAGCCATTGGGCGAGCGCGACGCTCTTGCCGTAGCCGGCCGGCGCCGTGACGACGACCAGTGCCCGCCGGTCCGTCAGCAACGACTTGAGAAGTGAGTCGCGCTGCACGAGTGCCACCTGCGAGCGCGGCGGCTGGAGGCGGGAGCCGAGCGGGCGAAAGCCGAGGACCTGCTGCTCGTGCGCTTCCCACTGCGCGTCCGCAGGCCGCGCGTCCGCGTCATCCTCGTGCGGACGCTTCCGGCCCGGACTGGTGGAGACTCCCGACATCGACGCCGACCCCCCTTTCGGCTGCTGATGCTGCGAACATCGTAGCACGGGAGGCCTCACCGGCCCCGGAGGCCGGCTCAGGCCGGCGTGGTTTGCGCCGGCGTGCCTCGCGCGGGCCGGTGTCTGTCCCCTCGGCCGGACGTGTGCCACCTCGGC
>CAIWHY010000155.1 GCA_903912585.1 uncultured Thermoleophilia bacterium
TCCGGGGTGCGGTTGACAGCGACGCGGTTGACCCCGCCTCTCCCCCGCGCCGGCCGGCCGACACAGGGAACGACGCGGCAGCGTCGTAGGAACCTCTGTATGGACCTTCCCGAGCCCTTCGTAAGAGCGGTCACCGCCGCCGTCGAACGGGTACGACCCGGCGCCTCCGGCGTGCTCGGGGAGCTGCCGCCTTCGGCGGTCGCCAAGATCGCGACGATGAGCCTGCGCGCCGCCCTGGTGAGGCCCCGAATGGGCTTCGCTGGAAGGGGCCTCCTCGTGGGGCGGCGCGTGACGCTGCGCGACTGCGCGCGCATCCGCGTGGGCAGCGGCGTCATCATCGAGGACGGCGTCGAGATCCAGGGCCGCTCCCGCCGCGGCATCACGCTGGGCTCGCGCGTCACCATCCGCAACAACTCCATGATCCGCCCGTCCAGCTACTATGGCCGGCGCTCGGGCGAGGGCTTGTCGATCGGCGACGGCAGCAACGTCGGCGCCATGTGCTACATCGGCTGCGCCGGCTTCATCGAGATCGGCCGCGACGTGCTGATGGGCTCGTTGGTGCAGCTGATCGCTGAGGAGCACGTCGTGCCGGAGCGGGGCGCGACGGGCGCGCTCGGCGCGGTCCCTCCCATCAAGGACGCCGGCACGACGCGCACCGGCATCACCGTCGGCGACGGCTGCTGGCTCGGTGCCGGCAGCATCATCCTGGACGGCGTGGAACTCGGCGCCGGATGCGTAGTCGGGGCCGGCGCCGTCGTGGCGCGCTCGTACCCTGCCGGCACGGTGCTCATGGGCGTGCCGGCGCGGCCGCAGGGCGACGCCGGCGCCGCGGGCGCGACCGAAGGCGAGCGCACGTCGTGACGAAGGCCCTCATCGACGGCCACATGCTCGGCACCGGCGAGACCGGCAACGAGACCTACATCCGCGGGCTCCTCGACGGCCTCGAGGCGCTCGGACAGTGCGAGGCGGTCGCCGTCTCTGGCCCCATCGTCGACGTCGGCGCGCACGAGCAGGTCGTGCTCCCCTACCGCTCCAACTGGGCGCGCCTCATCACCGATCTGCCGCGCGCCGCGGCATCGGCCGGCGCCGACGTCATCCACTCGACCTACGCGATGCCGCCGAGCACGCCGCTGGCCCGCGTCGTCACCGTGCACGACGTGTCGTTCCTGCGCCACCCGGAGTGGTTCACGCGCCGTCACCGGGCGGTGCTCAACGTGGGCGTGCGCCACTCCGCGCGGCTGGCACAGCGCGTGATCGTGCCCTCCACCTTCACGCGCGACGAGGTACACGACCTGCTGGGCGTCCCCGGCGCGCGCATCGTGGTCACGCCGGAGGCGGTCGACGCATCCTTCCACCCCCTCGATGGATCCCTTGCCGACGCCGCGCTCGACCGCCTCCAGATCCCGCGCCCCTACGTGCTCGCCGTCGGCAATCTGCAGCCGCGCAAGAACCTCATGCGGCTGCTGCGTGCCTGGCGACTCCTGGTGCGCAGCGGTCAGGAGGCCGGCTGCCGGCTCGTGCTCGTGGGGGGCAACCACGGCATGCGCGAGCCGGTGGAGGCAGAGGTGCGGTCTCTCGGCCTCGAGAGCAGCGTCCACCTCACCGGCTATGTGGCGCACGCGGACCTCCCCGCTCTGTACGCGTCGGCGCGCGCCTTCGTCCTCCCCACCCTCTACGAGGGCTTCGGCCTGCCTCTGCTGGAGGCGATGGCCTGCGGCACGCCGGTCGCCTGCTCGCGCGTGGCGTCGCTGCCGGAGGTAGCCGGCGACGCCGCCGCCTACTTCGACCCGCTCGACGTGGACGACATCGCCGCCGCGCTCGGAGCGCTTCTGGGCGGCGACGGCCTGCTCGCCGCCCTGAGCGCCCGCGGCCTGCGGCGCGCCGCCAGGTTCAGCTGGCGCGCCTGCGCCGCGGCGACGGTGCGCGCCTACGACGACGCCGCCCGGATGCGCGTGGGCAGGCAGGGGCGCGCGTGAGGATCGCGCTGGTGGGCACGCGCGGCGTCCCCGCGGCCTACAGCGGCTTCGAGACGGCGGTCGAGAACATCGGCGTGCGCCTCGCGCGGCGTGGCCACGACGTCACCGTCTACTGCCGCCCGCACATGGTAGAGGGCCGCTACCGCACCTACCGCGGCATGCGCCTCGTCTACCTCCCCACCGTGGCGAGCAAGCACCTCGACACGTTCGTGCACACCCTCGTCAGCACGCTGCACCTGGCATTCGTGCGCCGGCCGGACGTGGCCATCTACTTCATCGCCGGCAACAGTCCCTTCGCCGGCATGAGCAAGGCGCTCGGCGTGCCGAGCCTCCTCAACGTCGACGGGCTGGACTCCCTGCGCGGCAAGTGGGGCGGCGCGGCCAAGCGCTACCTGCGCTGGACGGAGCGGAACGCGCCGCGGCTCGCGACCGCGGTGATCACCGACTCGCGCATCGTGCAAAAGCTGTACCGAGACGAGTTCGGGGCGCAGACCTGCTACATCCCCTACGGCGCAGATGTGGGCGATGCCGACGTGGGCGATGCCGACGTGGGCGATGCCGACGCGGGTGGCACCGATGGGGAAGGCGCCGATCGGGGTGAGCCCGTCGCGGGAGACTCAGGGATACTGGCGGGTTTCGGCCTTGAGCCGCGCGGCTACGTCCTCTTCGTCCACCGCCTCGTACCGGAGAACAACGCGCACGTGCTCGTGGATGCGTTCGGGCAGCTGGCGGCCGGCGATGCCTCCCCTGCCGCGGCGCCCGGCGGTGCCTCCCCTGCCGCGGCGCCCTGCGGTGACGCGGCATCCGATCTCAAGCTCCTCGTCGTCGGCGACGCTCCCTACGCGGACGCCTACCAGGTGGACCTGCGCGCGCAGGTGGAAGCAGTCAACGCGCAGCTTGGTGCCGAGCGCGTCATCCTCCCCGGTTACGTGTTCGGCGAGCGCTTCCGCGCCCTGGCGCGCAATGCCGCCGTGTTCGTGGTGCCCACGGAGGTCGGCGGCACGCACCCGGTGCTGCTCGAGGCCATGGCTGCCGGCA
>CAIWHY010000156.1 GCA_903912585.1 uncultured Thermoleophilia bacterium
CGACGCCATACCGGCTAAGGCCGCCGCACCCGAGAAGAAGGTGCGCACGCGCATCGAGTACCAGCGGTTCAACGTCTTCCACCGCTGGATGCACTTTCTCGTGTTCACGAGCTTCACCGTGCTCGTGTTCACGGGCATGCCGCTCAAGTACAAGGAGACGGCCTGGGCGCGCTGGTTCATGGACCTGTTCGGGGGCGTCACCGCGGCCGGCGTGTACCACCGCATCGCCGCCATCGTCACCGTCTTCTACTGGTCGGCCGAGATGATCTTCATGATCACGATGGTGCTGCGCAGCCGCGGCAAGGCCATCAGTGGCCCCGGCTCCCTGATGTTCAAGAAGAAGGACCTGGAGGACATGGTCGGCATGTTCGCCTGGTTCTTCGGCAAAGGCCCCAAGCCGCAGTTCGACCGCTACGCCTACTGGGAGAAGTTCGACTACATGTCCCTGGTCGCCGGGACCATGATCATCGGCATCACCGGCTTCATGATGTGGTTCCCGATCAGGACCACGCAGCTGCTCCCGGGGCAGTTCCTCAACGTCGCGCTCATCATCCACTCCAACGAGGCGCTGCTCGCGATGGGCGTGATCTTCATCTTCGTGCACTTCTTCAGCGCCCACCTCAAGCCCGAGAGCTTCCCGCTGGACAAGGTGATCTTCACCGGTTCGCTGCCCGTGGAGCACTACAAGGCCGAGCGGCCGCTGGAGTACGCACGCCGGGTCCGAGAGGGCACGCTCGACGACGTGCTGGTGGAGAAGACGATCTCGTGGAGGACCTATGTCGCGGACACGATCTGGTGGACCATCACCCTGATCGCCGGTTTCTGCGCTATCCTGATGACCGCGTTCATCATCTGGTCGATCCTCACGTGAGTGCGGAATGCCAGTCTGTCTTCGCCGCCTGCGGGGCGGTAGGGAGGTGAAGACCATGCAAAGGGCGTCTTCCCGGGCCTTGATCGGCTTCGTCGTCGTGCTGGTGCTGAGCGCCGGCGCGGCGGCCGCGCTGGCGGTCGCCGCCGCGCCGGCGCACGCGTTCCCGGCGTGGGCGCACGACGGCGCGGCCGGCTGCGTCTGCCACAACAACGGCACGCCGACCGACGCCACCTGCACGTCGTGCCACGCCGGCTTCCAGAGCGTGCCGGGCTACGACTGCTGGTCCTGCCACAAGCCCGGCGCGTCCACCGCCGGCCTCTCGTCGCCGAGCTCCGCGTGCAGCCAGACGTGCCACCTGTACAGCAGCTACACGCGGGACTACACCACTGCTTTCGCGCACGGGACCAATCCGCACCTCGGCTCGTCGCCCGACTGTCTGAGCTGCCACAGCACGAGCAGCGGGATCGCCGATCCCGGCCAGAGCCCCCATCACAACGCGAACCAGCAGGGCTTCACCAACTGCAGCGCCTGCCACGCCGGCTTCGCCCAGCACGCCGGCAGCGTGGCCTGCACGACCTGCCACGCCACCGCCTCGGCGTTCCACCTGTACCAGGCCGCGACGCCGGGGTTCACGGACTGCACCAGCTGCCACGCGATGAAGCACCAGGGTAAGAAGGTGCCTCTGAGCAAGTGCGCCACCTGCCACAAGGGCACCGGTACGGGTGGCGGCGCCCAGGCGCAGCACTCAGTGACCATCACCAGGAACAAGGTCTGCGGCTCCTGTCACTCGCAGAAGCTGCACGCGACGGCCCTCGGCTCCGGGATCACCAGCTGCGGGAAGTGCCACACGAGCGCGTATCACGCCAAGCAGAAGCTCCCGGGCAAGTCCGTCTGCCAGTCGTGCCACCACATGGCCAGGCTCCACACCAACGGCTATCAATGCACGCTCTGCCACGCGGACCAGGTCCATAAGGTGCGTCCCAAGCTCCCCAAGATCCGCGGCTAAGTGCGGTTCCGGCTCACAACCGTCAGCCTGACGGTCTCCGCGATCGTCCTCACGGTCGTGGTCGTCCTGATCGGGGCGTCGCTGGCCGCGACGTCGACGCCGCGCTTCTGCAGTTCGTGCAAGAGCCACGTCCCCTACGTGAAGGCGTACGAGCGCTCCGCGCACAGGGGCGTGAACTGCGAGCAGTGCCATACGCAGCCGGGCCCGTTCTTCTTTCTCACCTCGAAGATGGAGGCACTCCAGCAGCCCATCGCGCAGCTCACCGGCGACTACCAGAAGCCCATCGTCGGCTTCGTGCTCAACCAGTCCTGCCGCCGTTGCCACACCAACGACCAGATGTTCCGCGTCATCGTCAAGAACGGTATCCGCGTGCAGCACGAGCACCTCATCGCCGCCGGCTTCCTGTGCATGAGGTGTCACTCCACCACCGCGCACGGCACCGCCGTGCCGCCCGGGTCGCGCACGTACCCGAGCATGGACCAGTGCCTCGTGTGCCACAACAACCACTACACCGACGCCGCGGGGCAAGTGGCCACCGCGCGCTGCGACCTGTGCCACGCCACGCCTCCCAAGGGCACCCAGCCGCTCAGCCACAAGAACCCGCAGTGGCACACGCGTCACGGGTCGCTCGGCATCCTCTCGACGTGCTCCGCCTGTCACACCGGCAAGAACGCCTGCTCAAAGTGCCACAACGGCATCGAGATGCCGCACGCCGCGGCCTGGATCGCCCGGCACGGCGCCACCGTCAACGCCGACGGTCGCAAAATCTGCGCGCAGTGCCACGACACCAAGACGTACTGCGACACCTGCCACCAGGTGAAGATGCCGCACCCGTCCGACTGGATCGGCAAGCATGCGGCGACGGCGACGCGCAAGGGCACGGACTCGTGCTTCAACTGCCACCTGGTGGCCAACTGCCAGGCGTGTCACGCCGTCCACGCGGCCGGCAGCCCGCCCGCCCACAAGCTCCTCAAGGGCGTGCCCTACCTGCTGCCGGCCTCGGCGGCGCCGTCCTCGTCCGCATCCGCGCTTTCGGGGCCGTGAGCGATGACTGACCGCAGACGGACAAGGGGCCGCGTCCTCCTCGACGTGCGCATCCCGGGAGGATGGTTCCTGGGCGTCCTGGCCGGCCTGCTGCTGCTGCTCATCATCGTCACGGCGGTGTTCTCGTCGCTCAACAAGATCGCCACGTGCGACGTCTGCCATGTGATCAAGCCCGAGGTCGTGGCCTACAAGCAGTCGGCGCACTACAAGGCCGGCGTCGGGTGCCAGAAGTGCCACACCAAACCGGGCGTCTTCAACTACTTCATCCGGAACCTGCAGGGCGTGACCAACGTCATCCTGTACGTGTCGAACACGTATCAGCGGCCGATCACCAGCTACGTGGGCGACTCCAGCTGCACCCAGTGCCACCCCAACTCGCAGATCGAGAAGGACATCGTGGTCGGCAACATCCGCGTCAACCACAAGGGCCTGCGGCAGGCCGGGTACCAGTGCCTCACGTGTCACGCCAACATCAGCCATCCCGGGACGCGCCCCGCCATCTCCAGGACGTCGCAGAACAAGATGTCGATCTGCGCGCGCTGCCACGACGGCGTCCATCTGCCGGACGCGTGCGGCACCTGCCACATCAACGGCGTCCCGGCCAACAGTCCTAAAATAGCCATGACGCTCAAGCTGACTGCGTCCCAGTGCCGCGAGTGCCACCAGCAGAAGGACTTCTGCACCAAGTGCCATCACGGCCTCGAGATGCCGCACCCGGCGGGCTGGACCAAGTCCCACGGGCCGGTCGTGGTGGAGCGTGGCAAGGGCGTCTGCGCCTCCTGCCACACCGACAAGGATCCCCGGTTCTGCATCCGCTGCCACGGGCTGCAGATGCCGCACCCGGCCTCCTGGCGAGCGGCGCACAGCAGCGCCGGGCTCAAGGATCCCGCCACGTGCGTCAAGTGCCACGGCCGGGACAGCTGCACCAGGTGCCACGGCCTGCAGATGCCGCACCCTGCCGGCTGGCTGGGGGCGCATCCGTCAACGGCGCTGTCCTCGCCGGGCCTGTGCACCAGGTGCCACAGCAGTTCCTTCTGTACGGCATGCCACGGCATCGCCCTGCCACACAGCAGCAGCTTCAAGACGACGACCCACCCGGACGCCGTGTACGCCAACGGCGGCGTGTGCGTGAAGTGCCACGGCAACAACGGCGCCGGCCCGAACGGCTGCTATGGTGGCCAGTGCCACTCGGGCTCGATCGCGCCCCCGACGTGAAGTCAGCGGCGTCACGCCGCAGTGAGGAGACCCCATGACCGGCACGCCACCTCGGCGCGTCTTCGTCGGCATCAGCGGCGCGAGCGGAGCGCCCTACGCCGTCCGTCTCCTCCAGTCGCTGGCCGCCGCGGGCTGCGAGCTGCAGCTCAGCATCTCTGAGAGCGGCGTGCTCGTGCTGCGGCACGAGCTCGAGCTGCGGGCCGAGAGCCGCGACGAGGTGACGGCCGCCTTCCTTGCGCTCGCCGCGGCGACCGCCGAGGTCTATGCGCCGGACGACCTCGCCGCGCCGCCGGCGAGCGGCAGCAGCTTCCCGGACGCGGCCGTGGTGTGCCCCTGCTCCGTGGGCACGGCCGCTCACATCGCGCTCGGCACCACGCGTACGCTCATCCATCGCGTGGGCGACGTCGCGCTCAAGGAGCGCCGCCCCCTGGTCCTCGTCCCTCGCGAGACGCCGCTCACGCAGATACACCTGCGCCGGCTCCTCGAGCTCGCCGAAGCCGGCGCGATCGTGCTGCCGGCCATGCCTGGCTTCTACTCCCGTCCTCAGACGCTGCAGGACGCGGTCGACCACGTGGTGGGCAAGGTGCTGTCTGCGCTCGGCTTCGAGCAGACGCTCTTCCCGCCCTGGGACGGGGGGCGGCGCTGACGCCTCCGGCGCAGACCGCCGCAGGCGGGCCTGGCGCACGCGACCTGCCCATCGACCGCGACCCGCGGCGCATCCAGGCCATGTTCAGCGGCATCTCCTCCCGCTACGACGTGATGAACCACCTGATGACCTCCGGCCTCGACCGCCGCTGGCGGCGCGTCGCGGCGGCGCAGACCGCGCTCGCTCCGGGCGCGCCCGTCCTCGACGCCTGCTGCGGGACCGGCGACCTCAGCCTGGCGCTCGCCGCGATGTTCCCCTCGTCGGAGGTGACCGGTCTGGACTTCACGGAGGCGATGCTCGCGCGCGCCCGCACCAAGGCCGCGCGGCGCGAGGCCCGCGGGCTGCCGGCGCCGCGCTTCGTGCAGGGCGACCTGCTCGCGCTCCCGTTCGCCGACGACGAGTTCGCCGCCGTCACCGTCGGCTGGGGCGTGCGCAACGTGCCCGACGTGCCGCGCGCCTTCCAGGAGATGAGGCGCGTCACGCGGCCCGGCGGCCGCGTCGTCTGCCTCGAGTCCACCCAGCCACCGCCCGGCCTGGGCGCGCGCTTCCACCTCGTCTGGATGGGCCGCGTCGTGCCGCTGCTGGGCCGGCTCGTCACGGGAGACGCGGACGCCTATGCATACTTGCCGGCCTCGGTGGAGGCCTTTCCACGTGCGCAGGAACTGGCGGCGATCATGAGCCGCGCCGGGCTCACGCGCGTGCGCTACCGGCGCTTCGGCTTCGGCGCAGTGGCGATGCACGTCGGCGAGGTGCCGGGAGCCGGCAAGGTGCGCGCATGACGCTCATCGCGGCGGCGTCGTGAGCGGGCGCCAGACGCTCGGCTGGCGCTCGGCCCGCCAGAAGCGCCGCTACTCGCGCGGCATGGACCTCGTGGAAGCACGGCTGCAGGCCGCCGCGGCGGGCTACCCCGGCGCGCTCGGCGACGCCTGCCGCGCGACCTTGGCCGCCGGCGGCAAGCGCGTGCGGCCGCTGCTCACGCTGCTGTGCGCGCGGCGCGACGCGGAGCTGGCCGAGCCGGTACTCCGCGCTGCCGCATCAGTCGAGCTTCTCCACATGGCGACGCTCGTGCACGACGACATCCTCGACCGCGCGGAACTGCGCCGTGGGCGCGCCACCGTGGCGCACGAGTTCGGCGCCGACATCGCGGTATCGTCGGGCAACTACCTGCTGGCGCGCGCCTTCACGGAGCTGGTGGGCGCCGGCGACGCCGCAGCCGTCGCCGTGCTCAGCGCCGCCGCCGTCGGGCTGTCCGAAGGTGAGGTGCTCCAGCGTGACGACGCGCGCCGGTTGTCGGTCACGGCGGCCGACTACGAACG